>JAPOSK010000410.1 GCA_026709725.1 Paracoccaceae bacterium
GCGGGGCCGCCAACAGGCCGGATAAACCCGTTCCATTGCGGATTCTTGCGGGCAATCTCTGCAACCCTCTTTTCCCAGACAGTCATTTCAGCCCAAAATCATCATGGCCTCCTCCGTGATGGACGGTGCGCGCAGGACATCCGGGCGGTGTGTCACACGCTGCCGACAGTCTCTCTGCGGAGGAACGCCACACAGCCCCGGCATCAAACTCCTGTCCGGTTCGGTCTGCCGATCATTCAGCCATCACCGATCGCCGCCATCAACCGGAGATGGAGACCGGTGTCGCCCCGGCCCTGTAGAGTTTCCAGATGATCGAATCGATCAAGGCCTCGAATGATGCCTCAATCAGATTGGCGGAGACCCCAACCGTCGTCCAGTGTGTGCCGGCAGCGTCCTTGCTTTCGATGATGACACGGGTGACAGCCGCTGTGCCGGTTCCCGAGATGCGGACCTTGAAGTCAACGAGTTCGATTTCATCAATGTATGTCTGATAGGGGCCAAGATCCTTGCGGATGGCCTGTGAAAGAGCATGAACCGGACCGCTGTCCCGACCATCCTCAAGTCCCTCGGATGCAGAGATCTTGCGGACATCCCCGATATGGACAACAACAACTGCCTCGGAATTGGTGATCATCCCATGAGCGCGTTGACTTTCCTGTTCGACAAAGACCCGAAAACGCTGGACACGAAAGTATTCGGGCAGGGTTCCCCGCAGACGCGCAACGAGAAGCTCGAATGATGCCAGTGCCGCATCGTAGGCGTAACCGTGACTCTCGCGCGTCTTGACCTCATCCACAATCCGCGACTGAATGTCGCTTGTGAGTTCATCATCACCAAATCCGAATCGTTTCAGCCACGAACGGATATTTGATTTTCCCGACTGGTTGGACACCGTGATCCGACTGTCATTCCCAACACGTTCGGGCGCGATGTGCTCATAGGTCGCGGTGTTGCGCAGCATGGCGGAACCATGCAGTCCACCTTTGTGAGCGAAGGCTGATGATCCGACATAGGCTGCGTGCGGATCAGGGTCGCGGTTCAGGATGTTGTCGAGTGTGCGTGAGAGCATTGTCAGCTTCCCAAGGCTCTCCTCGGTGATCGCTGTCCGATAGCGGCTTCGATAGGGTTCCTTCAGGATCAGGGTCGCGATGATTGACAACAGATTGGCATTCCCGCACCGCTCACCGATCCCGTTGACTGTCCCCTGGATGTGCCGGACACCGGCATCGACTGCAGCAAGGGATCCGGCCACGGCGTTTTCCGTATCATTATGGGTATGAATGCCGAGGAAGGATCCGGGAATCCCGCTCCCGATCACATCACGGGTGATCCGCTCGATTTCCTTTGGGAGTGTCCCGCCATTGGTGTCACAGAGAACGATCCAGCGGGCACCGGCTTCATAAGCCGCCTGCACACATCTGATGGCATACTCCGGATTGCCCCTGTAGCCATCAAAGAAGTGTTCGGCATCGAAGACAACCTCCCGGTCCCGACCCTGCAGATAGGCAACCGAGTCGGTGATGCAGTCGAGATTTTCCTCAAGCGTGATGCCGAGTGCTTCCCGGACGTGAAAATCATGGGCCTTGCCAACCAGACAGAGGCAGCGCACCTGCGCGTTGAGGAGGTTGGCCAGATTGATGTCATTGGCCGCCGAATGCCCGGCACGCCGGGTCATGCCAAATGCTGAAATCACCGACTGCCTTGTTGTGGGCAGTGCGGAAAAGAATGTTGCGTCCGTGTCATTGGCACCCGGGATTCCGCCTTCGATATAATCCATACCGAATGCGTCCATCGTGATGGCAAGCTGACGCTTTTCCATCTCACGGAACTGGACACCCACCGACTGCGCACCGTCCCGGAGCGTCGTATCATAAATGTAGATCCGTTCGCGCGTATCGGACTCTGCACCACCCGCTGTCATGCCAGATCACTCAAACACATGAAACTCCCCCATGCTGCTTCGAAGTGCAACGCCCTGGTCCGGCATTATCCCTGGCCCCGGATATCCCCGGCCAGCATTGCCAAACCGTTCATATCAAGCGACCCGACAAGACGCCATTCACTGCCATCAGCACCGTCCCTGACCACAACACCCACAGTCTCCAACCCGTCACGAATCCGGTCCGCAAGAGCATAATCCTGATCCCGGCGGGCCGTGCTGCGTGCTGCCATGATCATCGCAATCATCTGGCGCGCCTCAGCATCCGGAGCGTCCGTCTGATGGATTTCGGCAGGCAAGAGCCCCAAAAAGCGCATGGCGACAGCCAGAGCTGCACCATCCCCCCTGGCAGCCAGCTGATGCAGTCGGGTCAGTGCAGCAGGCGTGTTCAGGTCATCGGCAAGTGCGTTGATGATATGCTGGTCGGGCACCCCTGTCTCCGGCATTTCGTCAGCGATAATCTGTGACCAGCGCTGCAGGGCGGCCCGGGCTTCCCTCATTCTCTTTTCTGTCCAGTCAAGCTGGTGCCGGTAATGTGTGCTCAGCAGTACATAGCGAATTTCCGCACCGCTGATCCCCTGCCCGAGCAGGTCATGGACAGTGATGAAATTGCCAAGACTCTTGGCCATTTTATTGCCATCAACCGTAATCAGCCCATTGTGCATCCAGAAATTGGCGAACCCTGCCTCCGGATTTGCACACCGGCTTTGCGCACACTCGTTCTCATGATGGGGAAACAGGAGGTCCGCACCCCCACCATGGATATCAAATGTTTTCCCCAGGAGACGCAAACTCATCGCCGAGCATTCAATATGCCACCCGGGTCGCCCCCGCCCCCAAGGGCTTGACCATCCGGGGATGTCATCATCGGACGGTTTCCACAGCACAAAATCTGTCGGATTGCGCTTGTATGTCGCCACCTCGACACGGGCACCGGCAATCATGTCTTCAGCTCGACGATGGGACAGGGAGCCATAGTCTGCATCACTTGCAACATCGAAGAGCACATGGCCGTCCGCTTCA
>JAPOSK010000028.1 GCA_026709725.1 Paracoccaceae bacterium
ACTATTCGCCCACCCTTGATTGTCGTTATCATTTTGGCCTTGCGTCAGTCAATGACCTGCCCGATCTCGAGGAAATGCGGAGTGCCGGTCTTCTGGACAGGGCTGAGCCGCCGACGCCAAGAGAGGCCTCAAGAGAGACCTGATCCGGGTCAGGCTGCCCGGGCCGGTGCCCGGAAATGCTTTGAGAGTTTCAGCCCCTGCCCCTGATAGTGTGAGGTTGCGTGCGACCCGTACGGCTGTTGCGGCGCTTCCAGCATTCTTTCAAAAATCAACCGTCCGACCTTCTGACCATGTTCAAGGAGAAGGGGGACCTCATGACACCGGACCTCAAGGACACCCCGTGAGCCCTGGCCACCGGTTGAGCGGTCGCCGAATCCGGGATCAAAAAAACCAGCGTAATGAACACGAAACTCGCCAACGACCGGCAGGTAGGGCAGCATTTCAGCGGCATAGTCCAGCGGAATGTGGACTGCCTCGCGGCTGGAAAGAATGTAAAATGACCCCGGGTCAAGAATCAGGTGCCGATCCTCGGCGACAACCGGAATCCAGTAATCCTCAACCCTGCACGCGTCTGTTCTGTCAATGTCAATGATTCCCGAATGCGGTCTGGCCTGGTAGCCCACATGCCGGCCCGGTCGATCAAGATTCACCGAAAATCCGATCCCGTCATCAATGTCTTCATCATGCGTGACCAGCACGACTTCATCATGAAGACGGATGAGTTCCGGATCAGACAGTCTGGCTGCACCCCTGCGGAACCGGATCTGGTTCAGCTTGGATCCGGTTCTGACCAGAACCGAAAAGGATCGGGGGCAGATTTCGACATAGAGGGGTCCATGATAGCCGGCATGGACCCGGTCATATTCACATCCCTGATCACAGAGCAGGCGGGTCAGCAGATCAAGCCGACCGGTTGAACTTTTGGCATTCGCGGCGGCCTTGACTGTCTCAGGGAGGGCGAGTGATTCGCGCAGGGGGACAATATACACACAGCTCTTTTCGAGAACCGCACCCCTGGTGATATCAATTTCATGCATGCTGAAGTCGGCAATCCGCTCTTCCACCGAGCGGTCCCGGCCGGGCAGGAAGGAGGCCCGGACCCGATACGCAATGTCCCCCAACCGCAAGTCAAGACTGGCCGGCTGGATCTGATCCTCATCAAGATCCCATGGTGCAGAAATCTGTCCTGCTGCACACATCTCCCTGATCAATCGATCAGAATAGACACCTGATTTCCCGGTCATGCCTGCTTTACCGGCCATGCCGCACCACCGACCGTAACTGGCAATGAGAATCAATCACCGCTCAACTCCCACCCCGCGACGGGCGCATGCGGGGAAACTGGTCGGGCCAGCGAGATTCGAACTCGCGACCTCTCGTCCCCCAGACGAACGCGCTAACCAGGCTGCGCTATGGCCCGACGGCACCGGACATAGTGTGTGGTGGGCGACAAGGCAAGCAGGCAGACAAATTCAGATCCCGCTTCCGGTCCGGGCAGAGCCATGCAGCCCGGTCTTTGCGGCCAGCCGGTCCCGGAGCTTGATCATCTGGCGTTTCCGGACATCGGGCAATGACCGCAGCCCATCCACAGCGATACGGTATCGCTCTGCGCCAAGGGATACGGTCAGGTATCGGGTCGGCGCATTCACCGATCCGCCGGGTCTCCGCAACGCTTCGTCAGCATCATCGATATCACCCGCCCTGTCCGGCAGACTCTCCACCGTTTCACTTCGAGTTGCTCCGTCAAGATCAAGCGTCGGGGGCAGGGGGGCAAATTCTGCAGCAAAAGCCTCAGTCTTCTGGACAGTGCCAAGGTTGCGGAACGCGTCAACGCCCTCTGTCTCAAGCAGATTTTGCACCGCCTGCATGGTCATCCCTCTTTCATGCAGCATGACCTTCAGGCCAGAGAACAGCATGATGTCATCCGCTGTGTACATACGGATTCCGTTGACGATTGTCGGCTTGAGGGCATCAAGCCGGCTTTCCCAGTAGCGCATTCTGTGCTGTTCAAGGCCAAGTATTTTTGATGCCTGACCAATCGGAAGATATCCGACGGGCTCCCCGATCCCCGTATCAGACAGATGCCCTTCCCCGGATGGAGTCCGGTCCGTGCGCTCCTGGTCAATTGCCATAAGATTGCAGACCCGCGGGCCGGACTCAGGAGTTGATCCGGGCCTTCAGCAGTCGTGAGGGTTTGAATGAAGGGCGTCTGCGGGCCGAGACGGTAACCGGTTCACCGGTTTTGGGAACACGCGCAGGCCGGGCGACCTTGTGCTGCACATTGAACTTCCCGAACTTTGGAATGAAGACCGTCTCATCGCGCAGCATTCCCTCAATGGTCTCATCAAAGACCTGCTGAACGATCTGCTTGGCATCACTCTGTGTCACGCCAGCCTCCACAGCGATATGTTTGATGATGTCTTGCTTGACGACTGTCTTTTTCTCCATGTCACCCCCAAACAGCGATGAACCGCTTCCGATGGGGCTGCAATACCACGCAACGATTGCCCAGGCAAGGGCAGTCTTTGAATTTTCAGACTTTCATTGGTGTCCCATCCCCCAGCGCAGGATAAATGACCCCCAGCTGAATCCACCGCCAATGGCCTGGGAAACAATGATGTCACCATCCCTGAATGTGCCTGACCGGTTGGCGACGGAGAGGGCAAGGGGGATTGAGGCCGCCGATGTATTGCCATGCGTGTCCAGCGTGACGATGGCCTGATCCGGTTGCAGGTCCAGACGGTTGACAACGGTGTTGATGATCCGCAGGTTGGCCTGATGCGGAACCATCCAGGTTATATCGCTGCGTTGCAGCCCCGCCCTGTCAATTGAGGTGTCTGTACTGGATACCAGCTTGCTGACAGCATGTCTGTAGACCTCCTGGCCCCTCATGCGCAAGTGGCCAATCGTTCCCGTTGATGAGACTCCGCCATCAACATGAAGCATCTCCCA
>JAPOSK010000026.1 GCA_026709725.1 Paracoccaceae bacterium
GTTCTGGCTTCATGTCCGGATGCCGCATGGATTGCACGGGGACTGGCAGCATAGGGAATACGGGTGCGAAGATTTGATCACATGCCCGGCTATATCCGGGTCACTGTCCCCCGCACTGATGCAGAGATGGCAGCACTTGATTGTGCATTGGGCTGCCCCATCCGGGATCGCTCAGGTCATGATCGGGGTCCAGATGCGATCCTTTTTGACATGGATGGCGTTCTCGCCGATGTTCACCGATCATATCGGGAAACGATTGTGCAGACCTGTGCACTCTTTGGTATTGCGGTTGGACAGGCGGAGATCGGTGCCGCCAAACGGGCCGGCAACGCCAATGACGACTGGGCGTTGACGCACAGGATACTGAAGGAAGCCGGGATCAAGGCAACACTCGGAGAGGTTACCCAATGCTTCGAAGATATTTATCAGGGCACAGGCGAGACGCCGGGGTTGCGGCGTCATGAGACGCTGATCCCAACCCATGAGATGCTCGCAAGACTGGCTCGATCAGGCCCTCTTGGCATTGTGACAGGAAGGCCTCGTTCCGATGCAGACTGTTTTCTGACGGAGCACAACATCGGCATGTATTTCAGTGCCGTGATCTGTCGTGAGGATGCCCCTCTCAAACCCGATCCGGCACCTGTACAGGCTGCACTTGACCAGCTTGATGCACGCACGGCATGGCTGTTGGGCGACACACCCGATGATGTGGTTGCTGCCCTTGGGGCCGGTGTGGTGCCGATCGGCGTTCTTTCACCCGGTCAGAACAGCGGCGCAAGACGAATGGCACGGGATGCACTGATGAACGCCGGTGCAGCAAGGATTGTGGATACCGGAAACGACTACGGGGGGCTGTTTGATGGCTGAGAGAGAGCGTACGGCAACGCTGGATCGTACGACCGGCGAAACCAGCATTATCGTGTCCCTGACCCTTGATGGTGCAGGCGATGTGGCCGTCAGGACCGGCATTGGCATGTTTGACCACATGCTGCATGCCCTCGCTCTGCATGCGGGGTGGGATCTCACTTTGACCTGTGAGGGGGATCTCAATGTCGATGATCACCACAGTATTGAGGATACAGGCTTGGTGTTGGGCCAGGCACTGGCTGATGCAATTGGTCCAGATCGCGCCGACATTGTCCGCTTTGGTTCGGCCTATGCTCCGCTTGATGAGGCACTGGCACGCGCGGTTGCTGATGTCTCGGGGCGCCCGCATTTCAGCGGATCACTGCACTTGAAACGCGATCGTGTGGGATCTCTCTCATGCGAGATGGTTCCGCACTTCTTTCGCTCCCTGGCCCAGACAGCTGGACTGACGCTTCATATCGATGTCATTCGGGGGGTCAATGATCATCATCGAATTGAGGCGAGTTTCAAGGCCCTGGCCCTGGCCCTGCGCTCTGCCCTTGCAACGACTGATGACCAAAGTGATATTCGTTCGACCAAAGGTGTATTATGACTGATCGGGGGCAATCTGTCGTGGTTGTCAAGACCAGTACGGCCAATCTCGCTTCGGTTCTCACCGGGTTGAGACGTCTTGGTTGTGCAGTGCAAACAACGGATACAGCCCAGCAGATTCAGAATGCTGATCATCTTGTGCTCCCCGGTGTCGGGGCTTTTGGTGCCGCGTGTGATGTGTTGCGACGACACGGGCTGATCGAAGCTCTTCGGGAGCGAATTGCAGGCGGCAAACCGACCCTTGCGATCTGTCTCGGTATGCAACTTCTTGCTGAGACCAGTGATGAATCACCGGGCGTTCCCGGTTTGGGTCTCGTCACTGGCAATGCGACGCGGATTCCAGACCATACGCCTGGTATCCGGGTGCCTCAGATGGGATGGAATCGTGTTCTGCCCACCGATGAATGCCGCATTGTACCGGCGGGTTTTGCCTATTTTGCCAATTCCTATCGCTTGACGATCTGCCCCGACGGCTGGTCTCCGGTCTGGTGTGATTATGCCGGTCGATTTCTGGCAGCCATGGAGAAGGGAGCGGTTGTCGGGTGCCAATTTCATCCGGAACTCTCAAGCACCTTCGGCAAACAGATCCTCACTCGCTGGCTGGAGACCTGACCGATGTTGCCAATTCGGATCATTCCATGCCTTGATGTCCGTGATGGTCGCGTTGTCAAGGGAATCAGGTTCAAGGGTCTTGCAGACCAGGGTGATCCGGCGGAGCGGGCATCAGCCTATGAAAGGCAGGGTGCTGATGAGGTCGTTTTGCTTGATGTGTCGGCCACACCCGAAAGGCGGGGAACCCGGCTTGACACCGTGGCCTCTGTCCGGGATCAACTCTCGGTTCCATTAACGGTTGGTGGGGGTATTGGTGGAATGGAGGATGCTGCAGCCTTGCTTGGCACCGGTGCTGATAAAGTTGCCATCAACACCGCAGCACTCGACAATCCCGATGTCCTGACCCGACTGGCTGATCGATTTGGCGCACAATGTATCGTCATCTCGATTGATGCCCTTGCTGTTGCAAAAGGGACGCATGACTATGAGGTGGTCGTCCGGTCTGGAACCCATCATATCGCACGCAATGCAATTGCGTGGGCCCAGGAGGCTGTCGACCGTGGAGCCGGAGAAATCCTCCTCACCAGCATTGATCGGGATGGAACCCGCAGCGGGTATGAGTTGGCCCTGCTTCATGCAGTCCGTGCGGTGGTTTCGGTTCCGATTGTCGCTTCAGGCGGTGCGGACTCACCTGATCACATGGCCGCTGCCGTCGCCAATGGTGCCGACGCTGTCCTCGCTGCATCAATCTTTCATCAAGGCAATCATACCGTTGCTGACGTTAAGCAGGCACTGGCTGACCGTCATATTTTTGTCCGGCGAGACAACCGGTCCAATTCTGAGGACAGTGTCCGGTGATTATCCCTTCGATTGATTTGATGGATGGTCAGGCGGTCCAGCTCATTCAGGGCCGCAGGAAAGAGCTGGAGGCTGGGGACC
>JAPOSK010000522.1 GCA_026709725.1 Paracoccaceae bacterium
GGATTCGAACCTGTGACCCACTGATTAAAAGTCAGTTGCTCTACCAACTGAGCTACGGGCCCGACCTTGACGAACAAAACGGTTCGCGCGTGCCACAACTACCTGCATCAGCGGTTGTGGTCAAGGGAGGTCATTTCATTTATGGCGGGGATGTTCAGGGTGGAGCATGCCATGCACTTTACCAAAATGCACGGTCTCGGAAATGATTTCATGATCATTGATGTGACCCGTGAGCATGTTGATGATCCGACCGCTCTGGCTCTCCGCCTGTCGGACCGCCGCTGCGGGGTTGGATTTGACCAACTCGCCCTTGTTGGCAAGGCCGAGGATGCCGATGCCGCCCTGGAGTTTTTCAATGCCGACGGCAGCCCTTCGGCAGCATGTGGCAATGCAACACGGTGCATTGCGCGAACACTCATGGATGCAACCGGTCGGCCGTCGGTCACGCTGCGAACGGCCCAGGGGTTGCATGCATGCCGGGATGTCGGCTCCGGACTTACGGCTGTCAATATGGGCAAGCCTGTCTTTTCCTGGCGTGACATTCCCCTGGCTCAAGAAGTTGATGCAAAAAACCTGCCGATTGCAGGGAACCCGATGGCTCTCGGCATGGGGAATCCGCATTGCGTGTTTTTTGTCAGGGATATTGCCGACATCAATCTGTCTGAAATTGGACCCGGAATTGAACACCATCCACTGTTTCCGGAACGCTGCAATGTCGAGTGGGTCGAGATCCTGTCCCGCACAAGCCTTCGTATGCGGATCTGGGAACGGGGTGCCGGCGTCACCCGTGCATCCGGGTCCGGATCATGTGCCAGTGCCGTTGCCGCGGTGTCGAGGGACCTCACAGAGCGGCAGGTGAGTGTCGTGACTGATGGTGGAGACCTGCAGATCGACTGGACAGATGATGGTGTCTGGATGACAGGGCCAACAGTGCGCGTCTATGAGGGTGAACTGGACCCGGCGAGCATGGATGCACGGCATGGCTGACACGGGCGTGCACTTTGTGACACTTGGATGCCGCCTCAATGCCTATGAAACCGAGGTGATGCGACAGCATGCACATTCCGCCGGGGCGAATGATACTGTTGTGGTCAATACCTGTGCCGTAACGCATGAGGCCAAACGGAAATCCCGCCAGACCGTTCGCCGCCTGCGCCGGGAGCATCCTGATGCCCGACTGGTTGTGACAGGGTGTGCAGCGCAGATTGATCCCCGTGCGTTTGCCGGGATTCGCGGCGTGGATGTCGTTCTGGGAAACAGTCACAAACTCAACATTGACAGCTGGCATGCACTTGTCCGGCATCAATCACCACCGGGGGATGAAACGGTCATCATGGTGGATGACATCATGATTCCATCCCAACCCGCCAATCATGTGTTCCCGGCCTTCGAAACCCAGCGGGTTGCCTATGTCCAGGTTCAGACCGGTTGCGATCATCGCTGCACCTTCTGTGTCATTCCATATGGTCGGGGCAACTCCACTTCGCTGTCCGCAGGTGCCATCGTCGACCGGATCAGGATGCTCGCTGAACAGGGATACAGGGAAGTTGTGCTGACGGGTGTCGACATGACAAGCTGGGGAGCCGATCTGCCCCGGCGACCGCAGCTGGGTGATCTCGTTGACCGAATCCTCAAACAGGTCCCGAATCTGCCCCGGTTGCGATTGTCTTCAATCGACCCGGCCGAGGTTGATGACGCATTGGTTCGGGTAATGGCCGATGAGGAACGTCTCATGCCTCATCTGCATCTGTCCCTGCAATCCGGTGATGATATGATTCTCAAAAGGATGAAGCGTCGGCATCTGCGTTCGGATGTGATCATGTTCTGTGAGTCGCTCCGGGAGTTACGACCTGACATCGTATTCGGCGCGGATCTTATCGCCGGCTTCCCGACCGAAACCGATGCCATGCATGAACAGACCGTTGACCTTGTCCGGGAATGTGCCATCACATGGCTGCATGTCTTTCCATACAGCCCCCATGACGAAACACCGGCTGCCCGCATGCCACAGGTCAATGGGGCGATCATTCGTCAGCGGGCAGCGCATCTCAGGCATGTCGCTCTGGAGCAAAGGCTGGCATTGTTTGATCAAATGCAGGGCCGAGATGTTGAGGTTCTCATGGAAAATGACGTTTTTGGCCGGGCAGGCAATTATGCCGAGATCAAACTGAAGGCCAAGGCAAGGTATCCGCTCGTCAGGGTCCGCGTGACCGGATTCAACCAGGACCATCTCATCGGTACGCCCGCTGCGTCGGGCCGCGGGCCGGACAGACAGCGGTATCAGGCATCAAAACAGTCCTGATACTCCCGGCGCAGAAAATTCCGGTCAACCTTCTCCATCGCATTCCTTGGCAAGGATGACCGCAGCATGATCTTTTTCGGGCATTTGTAGCCGGATATCCGGGCACGGATATGGGCTTGCAGCGCCTGAACACCGACCCTCGTTCCTTCTCGGGGCAGAACAACAGCAATGACAGATTCGCCATAGTCCGCATGGGGCACTCCGATCACAACCGAATCAGCCGTATCGGGATGACTGTTGATCGCGGCCTCAACTTCGGCGGGATAGACATTCATGCCGCCGGAGATAATCAGGTCCTGCGTGCGCCCTTCAATATGCAGGGATCCATCCGCATCGAGCCGGGCCAGATCGCCTGTTCGAAAAAAACCGTCATCATGCAGGGCTTCTTTGGTTTTCTCCGGCATTTGCCAGTAGCCGCTGAAGAGGCCCGGACCGTGGATTTCGAGAGAACCTGTAGAGTTGTCCGCAAGAACACTGCCATTCCGGAGGTCCCGTATGCGGATATCAACTCCGGGGAGTGGCGGTCCAACTGAACAGATGTTCATCCTGTTTTCGGGTGTGTGCGATGCAATGATGTTTGCCTCGGTCATGCCGTAACGATTCAGGAGGGTATGGCCGGTTCGTTTCCGCCACTCCTCAGCAAGG
>JAPOSK010000560.1 GCA_026709725.1 Paracoccaceae bacterium
CCCGGTGTTGTCAATGACCATGCACCAATTGGGTGCGGATGCATTGGTTCGGGTTCCCCTCACGCCATGCACTCACTGATTGAAGGTTCATACAGAAAATCGATGAGCAAGAAGGAGGTGACTGATTTAGTCAATGAGGCAAAAGAAAGAAGCGAGGTAGTGCCTGGAGTTGGAGCGGAAACAACATTTGTCGAGATTCCTGACGGGGAGAATGAGGAAAATGATCATCAGCCAAAATGACACAATTTCGCATAAGGCAAAATGGATGGAGGCGGAGCGTGAGTTGCTCGCTCGCGGTGAACTTCCACTGCGTCAACTTCTTTCTCAAGATTTTCTTGTTGAACCAAATGTCGGTTATGTGCCGATGAACATCGGAGAGCCAAATCCGCGGGAGGATGATGCAACCTCCGTGTTTCCCACTTTGGGATAATCCCCTGCGGCGGGCGATTTAACCATCGGCCGCTTCATGGACGTTCCGCGAGTCCAGATTTACACCATTGACGATTACTTTGCGGACCGGGTTCCCGGAATGCCTCTTGCCACCTGATTCAAAAATAAAACCGAACTCATGCTTGACAAGGGGGGTTGAAGCCCCTGTCATGTCTGGCATGAACAGACTGCCCACAGGAAAACGCGTCATGATCCTCAACCTGCCCGGTTGAGAGGATGTCCATGCGGTCGATCTCCCGCACCGTCGGGGTCTTGATCAACATCGTCACCGGAATGTCGGTTGAGGCCGGGGATGTCTGGACCTGGACAGCGACCGGTTTCATGGACAGCGTGGAGCACCGCCTCGCCTACCGCGTCCGGTTGACCACCGATGGCCGCAGGGCGTATCTCGAAGCCGCGGACCATGCCATGCTGGTCAAGATGCATGGTGATGATGGCCGGAAGTCACCTGAGCGCAAGTGCAGCCCCTCGGCCTTCAATGGCGCACGGCCCCGTGTGATTGAGGGCAAGCCGGATCAAGATCACATCCCGACCAGCTGTGTCGAACGCCGGAGCCTGACCACGTGGCTGACCAATGCGTTCAGCAAGAGGATCGGGAACCACATCCACATGCTCAGCCTGTATTTCGTCCGCTACAACTTCGTGCGGGTCCACGCATCCCTGCGCTGCACGCCGCGATGGTGGCCGGTGTGACCGACATGTTGCATGACATGGAATGGATCGCGGGCCTGACGATGCCCGCGCGCCGAAGCTGAACCGTCCCAAGGCCGACAGGAAGCGGGTCTCAAGGTGAGACAGTGCCGAGCGTGCCGATCCAGATGGTCCGGGTCCACAAGACCCTATGCTGACGGTGCAAAAATCCGTCACGCCGACCGATCATGGACAGGCGAAACAAGGAACAGGGTTTGGTGGCGGTGCAGGCACAGCGGACAGGATGAATGATGTTCTCAATCCGTGAGCAATATGGCAATGTGCAAATCAGCGTATCTTGGAATAAAAAGAAAGAAAATAACATTTTGGAAATAAATTATTATTTGTAAAATAATACAATAAAATCATGTAATAAAAAATATTCTTCTATTAATTCACAGGAATTATTCGGATTCAAATTTGACATATTTTGTGATTAATATAATATACTTACAAAATTTCCTTACAAGGAGGGGGCTATGAACCTCAGAATCTGCTTGTTCTCGGTGGTTGCTCTGGGAGCGGTCACCACACTGGCCAATGCGGCATTCGCGACCGGGACATTGCGTTATGCAACCGTCGGCGAGCCACCAACTCTTGACCAGCAAGTCGTCACGTCTGATCTGTCGACGACAATTGCCCATCATATGTTTGAGGGGCTCTACACATTTGATGCTTCGAATTCTCCCGTTGGCCTGCTTGCCACCGGCGAGGAGGTCTCGGATGACGGGAAGACGATCACGATCATGCTCCGAAAGGGCGTGAAGTTCCACGATGGGCAGGATATGACATCGGCGGATGTTGTCGCATCCCTGAACCGATGGGGCGAATTCGGTTCACGGGGCGGTCTGCTGTTTTCGAATGTCGAAAGCGTTTCGGCTGCGGGTGATCATGCAGTCACAATCAAACTTGCCCGCCCCTTTGGTCCCTGGAAAAATCTTCTTGCCTTCATCAATGGCGGCCCGGCAATCTATCCGGAATCTGTGGTCGGCGGAGCTGGCAAGGAACCAATCGCACCGGAGAACTACATTGGCACAGGACCTTATATGTTCAGTGAGTGGGAACCAAATCGTCATGTCGAGCTGGTAAGATTTGATGACTACGCATCACCCGACGGTGACGCCGACGGCTACGGTGGCATGCGTGTTGCTGCGTTTGACGCACTGCGATTTATCCCTGTCCCTGATGTCGGAACACGCGTCGCGGGGTTGAGGGCCGGTGATTATGACTATGCCGAAAGCATTCCAGGCGATCTGTATGCCGATCTTGAGGCCGATCCCTCGGTTGTGACAATCCTGAATGGCGGCCCGATCTTTGGTCTTGTGTTCATGAACTCCAAGGATGGCCCGTTGCAGGACAACTTCGGACTTCGGCGTGCAATTCAGACCGCATTGGACAAGGTGCCCGCACTGCAGGTCGCAATCGGTCCCGAGGGGTTGTGGCGCTCGAACGGTTCATTCCTGCCTGATGGAAATGTCTGGTATTCGAATGCCGGCACTGAGCACTTCAG
The DNA here is from genome assembly GCA_026709725.1 of Paracoccaceae bacterium. Taxonomy (GTDB): domain Bacteria; phylum Pseudomonadota; class Alphaproteobacteria; order Rhodobacterales; family Rhodobacteraceae; genus MPNP01. Next base: position 2,651 of record JAPOSK010000560.1, read on the forward strand.
CATGGGTGATACTGAAACTGCACGCAGCATGGCAGAGGAAGCAGGGTATGATGGTGAACCAATCAAATTCATGGTCTCGACAAACTACCCATTTCATTACGACAAGGCGATTGTCTACACGAGACAGTTGGCAGGAGCGGGCTTCAATATTGATCTGCAGGTCTATGATTGGGCCACACTGATTGAGAAGCGGGCACAGCCGGACCAATGGGACATGTTCTTCACCCATCATGGATTTGTGCCGGACCCGATCCTGATTTCGGTGATGAATGACAACTATCCCGGTTGGTGGACA
>JAPOSK010000442.1 GCA_026709725.1 Paracoccaceae bacterium
TAATCATTCATGGCCATGCGGGCGAAAGTCTCCCGAATGTCATGACCCTGGGCGACCGGATCCGGGTCTCCATTCGGGCCTTCCGGATTGACGTAAATCAGACCCATCTGCACTGCCGCCAACGGTCCCTCCAGCTCACGCTCACCGGAATAGCGCTCATCGCCGAGCCATTCACTTTCCTGTCCCCAGTAGATGTCCTCCTCCGGCTCCCAGACATCTTCACGGCCGCCTCCGAATCCGAAAACCATGCCACCCATCGATTCAATCGCAACATTTCCGGCAAGAATGATCAGGTCTGCCCAGGAAATCCGGTTCCCGTATTTTTGCTTGATTGGCCACAGCAAACGTCGAGCCTTGTCAAGATTGCCATTGTCCGGCCAACTGTTCAGCGGTGCGAAGCGCTGCGTTCCCGTGCGCGCACCACCCCGACCATCGGTCACGCGGTACGTGCCGGCGCTGTGCCACGCCATACGGATGAAGAGCCCGCCATAATGGCCGTAATCAGCCGGCCACCAATCCTGGCTGTCTGTCATCAAATCATGAAGATCACTCTTGAGGGCCCGCATATCCAGTCTGGCGAAAGCGGCGGCATAGTCGAAATCGGAATCCGATGGATCGGAGAGATCACTGTTCTGATGGAGAATCCGGATATTCAGCTGGTTTGGCCACCAGTCACGGTTCGACCGGACACCGAGATTTGTATGCATGATCGGGCATTTGCCCACGACACTTCCGTCCATATCTCTTTGCCTCTTCATCTCAATTGAGGGTGGGCCCATCCCGCCGCACCACAAGCCGTTGATCTCCCTGTCGCCGACAGATCGTCAATCATGCCCCCGATACATACAGACGCAACCAAGTTCAAGATCGCCTGATTGCCAGACAATGAGTCAGTTTGAAATTCTTTATCAGGGCCCTTCGCAGGCTTTGGCATTTACGTGAAGATATTCGTCGATGAAACGGTCAGTGACTTCGGCAACGGCGGACAGGATAAATCTGCGTTCCCTGCGTGTGTTCCGGTCGAGCTTTCGTGCCATGCGATCCATCCCCATTGCGCCCGGCCCGGCAGGGATCCGTTGACATCGGGTTCAGGCGACGGCGGTGGCTTCGATCTCGAACATGAGCGGGGGAAGAGCCAGCCGGGTGACACCGAGCAGGGTCATGGGAGGTGCGGTGTTGAGTGGCCCGAAGCGCATGCCGAGCAGATCGAAGTTCTTGAGGGCTTCGTCCACATCCGTGGCGTAGATGCCGAGCCGTGTGATGTTGGCGAGACCCATATCGGCGGCGCTGAGGACGGCCTCGAGATTATCGAGGGCGAGCGTCATCTGGCCGCGCATATCCCCGGCGTGCTGCGGGGTGCCTTCGGCATCGACCGAGGTCTGGCCCGCGCAAACCAGATTCCTGCTGGCGCCTTCAATGATTTCAGCCTGATTGTAGCCGAGCTTCAGCGACCACGGCCACGGGTTGACGGGTGTTCTTTCCATATGGTGTGCGTCCTTCCCGTCAAAGCGGGTGCGATTTCAATGAAAGCGATGCCCGTGCTTTGTGATTCAGGCCGTCAGGAATCCGTGAATCGTGAGTCCAATGGCAATGACGGCCAACAAGTGTTGCCGATCTCGCTGGGCCATGTCCGCCCGCAGGCGATCCAGTGCTCCTTCATGCCTGGCTTGCATCGTGTTCATGCGTTCTTCCAATCGGGCGACTTTCTCGTCAGTTTCGGATCAGCCGGATCCATGGCCTCTATCCAGCCTCACGCGCTCCCTCGCGGCCAGCGGCGCATCATGGCGAGAATAGACACGGATCGGTGCTGCTGCGGAACCATTCGGGAAACGGGGCGGCGTTTTCGCCGGATCGCTGACCGGGGCCGAATGCGATTCCGGGCGATCCTGCATGATCAGGGGCTTGCAGATTCCCGGATCCGCCATACGGGGATCACACCCGGACGGACACTGCGGATCGCCGACGGCGCGGTGCCCTTCAGCGGGCCGCACATCTTGGCGGATGCCGCGGCAGAAAACCCATGCCGCCCATTGTCGCACCGTCCTTGTCACCGGCATCAGCAGGGCGGCCAAAAGGTCCGGGCGGAAGCGGCGACAGGGCATGACCGACGCAACGCGCGCCTGACGTTTCGTGACCAAGGGCGAGTTCCGGCTGCGGACGGATCCGGTGTTTTGTCTCCTGGGAGCCGAAGGCCCGCCGACAAGCCTTCCGATGGGGCCAATCCAGCCATCCTGATGTGAGAGGCCGGCGGCGGCATTTGATGCCCGGGCCCCTGCACCCGGACAACGGCATCACGAAAGGCGGAATCCTTTGGCGGCATCATAAATTTTCTTCCGGTGCCGGGCGATCTCGCGGACAAGGCCGGCGCAACCGTGCCAGGAATCGGGATTCCAGTGCGCGTTGCCGCCGGATGTTGAATGCGCAATGCACAGGACCGTCCGCCCGATCTGTTCTCCATACCGGCCGTAGGCCAGTTTTTGCGTCGTTGTGCCAAAATACCTTGCAGCGGCCGTCTTCCCGTTGAACACCAGAATGCGGGGCTGAGCGGCCACGATCCGCTTGCGGAACCCGGAGACATCGAAGTCTTCATCGCAGAGATCGAGGTCTCGACCGCTGGCGTGTTTGGCAAGGTCAGTCAGTCCGATGCCAAACTCGGGCAGAAGCCGGAATTCTTCGGGAGCCAGCAACCGCGGCGTCAAGCCGGTCTCCGCCAGAACCGGCCAGAACCGGTTGCTTGGATGCGCGTAGTATGCCCTGGCCCTCCTGGACTCATGGGAAGCCGCGGTTCCGCAGATCACCAGATCAAGCCCGGGGCGGAGAAGATCGGGGAGGACGGTGTCGGACACTGGCTCACCCCCGCACGATGGCACCAGCGGGCGGGGGTGCCGGCGGGGGTCGCCCGCGCCGGTCTCCACAACTCCCGC
>JAPOSK010000583.1 GCA_026709725.1 Paracoccaceae bacterium
ATACCAATCGCATCCACGCCCTTCGTGACCACATCCTCGATTCTGCTGATGACGGCGGCGACATCACCTTTGGTATCAATAACATTGATATCCCATCCGAACTCTTCAGACCGTTCCCTGAATCCATCAACATAAAATTGTGTTCCCGGCTGCGCGAGGTAAGGTGTGATGACTGCAACATCCTGTGCAGAAAGCGGGCTGCAAAGCCCGACCGCAACCGCGAGTGAAGTGAGATACGAACGATATGGCATGGATATGGACCTTCCGACAATTCTGTCCTGATATGCATGGGCAATGGCAACTTCAACAAGGAAGCACGAATGCTCCTCTCAAAGCCTGATTCACTCTATATCGGAATCGATATCGGAACAAGTTCCGTCAAGGCCATCATGGGAGGTCCGGGTGCCGGAGAGGTCGATGCGTTCTCAGCGTCTTATCCGACACACCGTCCAGTCGCCGGTGCCGCCGAACAGCATCCCCTCAACTGGCTCGACCTTGCCTGCGGAGCACTCGGTCAATTCGCCGCACACCCTCATGCCAAATATGTTCGGGCGATCGGGCTGACATCCCAGGTCAACACGCATGTCTTTTGTGACTCGCGCGGGGCGCATCTTTTCCCTGCATTGACCTGGCAGGACACGCGTGCGGCTCAGCACGCAGAACATCTCGAGGCACAGATCGATCCGTCAGCCAAGATTGCCGCACTCGGCGCACCGATCCCCATTGATGCGAGTCATGCCCTTGCACGCATGGCCTGGATTGCCGCCACATTTCCGGAGGTCTGGGCGATGACAAGGCATGTCCTTCTTCCCAAGGATTATCTCATTGCCCAGTTAACCGGTGAGTTTGTCTCTGACCCGATTGGCAGCGTTGGACTGGTTGGTCCGGCTCTGGACTATGCCGAACTCCTTCTTGAGATCATTCCCGAGGCCGCGTCATTGCTGCCGAAACTTGATGATCCGCTCCATATTGCCGGCACGATCCGTCACCCGCATCCGTTTGCCGGGATCCCGGTCGCAGTTGGAACAATGGATGCGTGGTCAAGCATGTTTGGCCTTGGAGTCGTCGGTGAAGGCGAAGCGATGTATCTTTCGGGAACCAGTGATGTTCTGGGACTGATCTCGGCCAGGGGGTCAGGAACTGCGGGTATTGTCACGTTTCCGGATTGGCGGGGAATCCGTCTCCATGCCGGTCCAACCCAGTCAGGCGGCTCATCCCTCACATGGCTGGCGGCACTTCTTGGTCAGGAGATGTCCAGTGTCCTGGCTTTGGCCAGCCCGGAGCATATCAGGAAGGAAAGCCCACTTTTTCTGCCGCATCTGGATGGTGAGCGGGCACCGCTCTGGGACCCGCATTCACGGGGGGCATTTGTGGGGCTTGACAAGGCAATCGGCCCTGCCGAGATTGTGGCTGCATTGATGGAGGGGGTTGCATTTGCCGCCCGGCTTGCTCTTGAGGCAATCGAAGTCAGCGGCAACCAGCAGATCGAATCCCTGTGTCATGGGGGTGGCGGGGCGCAATCCGGGACATGGTGTCAAATTCGGGCCGATGTGCTTGGACGTCATCTGGCATGCGCAGCATCAAAAGTGCCGGGGGCAACCGGTGCTCTGGTTATGGCTTCTCTGGCTGCCGGCGAAATGAATTCACTCAGGGAGGCAACGCAAGGCCTTGTCACCAGGGATCGGGTTTTTTCTCCAACCCGAACCACCCGGGCGCTCTGTGATGAACGCTTCGGGATATTCAGGGACATCTATCACGCACTCTCGCCGATCAACCATGCCCTGACAGAATCACTCTCGCGGTGACAGAAGGGAAATGGTCCCATCGCCCGGCATCCCCTTGCAGACACTGTCGCAGATGGTACCGCCTCCCCGGCTCGAACGGGGGACCTCCAGATCCACAATCTGGCGCTCTAACCAACTGAGCTAAGGCGGCGAAGGGTGTTGCCCGCGAGCTGATTTCCGACTGTATTCCCGCACCACCCAGTATCACCCCTGACCGGGGACACAACACGATATCTCGGATTCTCACGGATATCCGGAAGACACTCACCCGCACCATCAGGGGTCTCATCACCATCCGGCGATGGGCCGGGACGGACCATTTCACTCTCCATGGATGATGCGGCCCTTGCCGCCGCGAATACCATTGCCAGCAAACCCCATCAGTGTAGCGGTTCGTCCGTTTGGGCGGCATTGAATGCAACAATGTGCACATCTCTCCACGCTTGCGATGATCATCAGGGCATCGGATTCGCCAGGGTGATCCCCAAACTGTCTCTATGGGGACCGCACGGGCCGGAAGGATGCAGGCCGCCCGCGTGAGTGCCCGCCGGTTATGCATCAGAATCCGCCAGCCCCGGCTTCGCCGGCGACATGTCGTCAGAACCTGACGGAGGAGCCCGGTCTGTTCGTGCGCCGGGACTGGGGAAACCCGGTTCCTGTTGCGATGGTTGCGACCGGGACAGTGGCTGCTGCCTGAAGGAGTTACAACTGATCTGTCAGATCGTGGCGTGGGCTGACCGTTCTCTGGTACTGCGCTTCGTGATGGCACGGGTGAGATATTTCATGGCCCAGGGATTCCGTTCCGGAAATTGTATAATTGTTCCGGTGATTGTAGGCAGCCTCTGGTCAACTGGAGTTATGGCAATGCTGGCAAGACTTTATGCAGACAATTTTCTGTGCATGGTTAATTTTGAGCTGTTTCTTGATGAAACGAATATTCTTCTCGGCCCGAGTGGCAGCGGCAAGACATCAGTCCTGCGGGCACTGGGAGTGATCCAGTCACTCGTTTCTTCGGGCTCGACACTGAACGAGATCCTGACATTCAAGGATCTCACCGAGTTTGAAGATCGGAATATACAGAGATTCGAGATCGATTTAATCCTCGGCAAGGATGCATTCCGCTACACTCTCCGTG
>JAPOSK010000490.1 GCA_026709725.1 Paracoccaceae bacterium
ATGCAGGAACAGGGAGTCCGTCATCGGTGAACCGGATTGCGACCAGAGATCGACAATGTCATTCTCGGTCTGGGTTGTCTCTTCGCCCGTGCTGGTCTGCAGCCGGGCAAAGAGCGCGTCGATCCGGCTCGTCTGGGCTTCACTGACACCTGCGGTCAGGACAACATGCAGGACGAGCACGAAACCAGCCCATCGCCATCGTTTCTGCCGTTCTGGAATCCGGATCTGCATGAATTCTGTCTTCCTGAAAATCTTCCCGCTTGCTAAATCGTCTCTCCATTATGGATAAAGATATTCACAAGGCGGTCAATGCACTGCGCACAGCACTCCAGCCCGGGCATTCAGGATCAGTGATGGTGGTCCTTGATGGCATCGGAGCACTGTCCGTTCAGGATGGAGTTGTCTCGACCGGACCCTGTCAGGCTGACTGCACATTGACTGCATCCACGCAAACCTTCCGCGCGCTTCTGCTGGGCACTCTCAGCCCGGAACGGGCCTACCTGACCGGCGCTCTCCGTATTGACGGCTCATTCGCCGCCGCCATGACCTTTGGTCGGCACCTCACATGACAGCTGCGGGAGCACCGTATTGTCAGGACATCGCGACCACCTGCCCCCGCCCCTCCACCGCATGGCTGCACACGGATGACGGGATCCGGCTGCGGACTGCCATCTGGTCCGGCGGGCACCGCGGAACAGTCGTTCTGTTCAACGGCCGGACCGAGTACATTGAGAAATATGCCTTCCTCGCAGAACCGTTCATGCTTGCCGGATTCACCCTTGTCATGCATGACTGGAGAGGCCATGGTCTTTCTGACCGCCTCCATCGCAATCCCGACCTCTGCCATATTGAATCCTTTGCTGATTATCAGATTGATGTCGCTGCGGTTCTGGCCGAACTCAAACGCATGGCGGCACCACAGCCCTACCATATCATTGCGCACTCCATGGGCGGCTGTATTGCCTTGCGCACCCTGCATCATATCCATCCCTTTCAATCGGCGATCTTTCTGGCTCCCATGTGGGGCTTCTGCCTCAACCCGATCATCGGCAGCCTTGCGGTCAGCCTGTCAGCACTGGCCGGTCTGACAGGCTATGGCGGCACATTTGTGCCCGGTACCAACCGCGAGAATTATGTTCTGTCGAACCAGGTTGACCGCAATGCCCTTACATCATGCAGCACGATGTTTCATGAGATCCGGCAACAGATCCTGACCCACCCGGAACTCTCACTCGGCGGCCCCTCCTACGCCTGGCTCAGAGCAGCCCTGCAGGAAACCGCTGACCTGAGACGCAGAAAACCGCCGGCAGTCCCCGCACTCGCTTTCCTCGGTGCGGAGGAACGCGTCGTCGACCCGGATGCCATCCACAGCCTTATGGCCGCATGGTCCACCGGCACCCTGCACACGCTCCCGAATTGCCGACACGAGCTGCTCATGGAGGGTGCGGATGTCCGCCAAGGCCTTCTCGCCCGCATGCTTGATTTTCTGCAGGAACAGGGTTGAAACCCCGCTCTGCAGGTCCGGAATCGGCCAACTTCGTTCCGACCTGCGCGATTCTCCTTCCGCACTCCCCGGCAAAGCCCGGTTTCCGGTGAGATCCCGGTCCGCCTGGTTCGATCCGGTCCGGTCATTCAGAATGTGCGACCCATCCGCAACGGCATTTGTCATGCCAGCCTCACCTGTTCCCGAGGATCCGACGACTGTGAGATGCCGAGCCTCGGGAGGACGGCCCGTCTGGAAGCCGGGCCCGTGTCGATCGGCTGGCGACCGAGACCGATGAGATCCCCAAAGAATCAACCATTGGGGGACCTGGGGCGACCAGAGCACCGCCTTCCGGGTGCCCGGCGTTGGGATGACAACTGGGTTGCGACCAACATCCCGGCCCCCGATGAAGAGGGAGCCGGTGCGGCTTCCACCAGAGAGGAGACTCCCACCGACGCATCCCTGACAGATGGTCTCCAGACCCCGACGATCCGGAGCATCGAGGCCCCACTCCCTGCATCAGCCATCTTCGCCCGGGCCCATGCCCCCAACGGATCGCCCTGCAGGATGGGGCCGCGCGGAGGACGCACGCAGGGCGATCAAGTCCGACTTCGCCGATGGCATGGTCCCTGAGGCCGGTCGCAGGCGGCGATGACCGCCGCAGATGGGACGCGATGATGGGGGACGGGGGCGGTCCCGGAGACTCTCGTCGGCCCGGTGGAATCACGCCGGGGACCTCAGGGCCGAGGAGGGCGGAGATGTCATCTCGGCCAGGGGATTGTCATGGGTTCGGGGGGTTGATGCGGAGAGCGGCGATGCCCCCTCAATCGATGAGGGACAGGGCACCGGGCCGGATCCGGGAGGGGCGGGTCCGGTGCATGGCAGTCCTCGAGGATTCGTCACAATCGGGCGACAGCCGGGCCCGAATGGATGGATTGTGGCCGCAATCGGGCCTTTCGGCCCCAATCCTCGCTGGGATCGTGGCAGACTGTCAGGGGAGAGTCAGGTGCTTATGCCGGAATTCGGGGTTTCTGGCGGGTACTAAGTAGTGGCTGGCAGAGACCCCCACCCGCGGAAGCCGATCTGGATCCAACCCGCCCCTTTCGATGATATATCTCTGGAAACTGGGAATCGGACGGGTCACGCTATAATTGTCTGAATCGACCTGCAATGCACCACAATGGATGAGATGTGTGACATAAGACTCTGAATTATGGCCTTTTGGAATTCGCCATTCACTTGAAGCACCGCTTTCTGCATACTCGTCAACCAGATCAGCAACCTGTCCAATAGTTATTGGCTGACCTTCAATCCCGGCCTTCCCAAACTCGAACATCACGCGGCCAGCCAACAAGCGGGAGAATTCCATTTCACCGCTGAACTGGGTAGCGTAATAGCCCTGTCGAAGCTCATCACTCCGT
>JAPOSK010000196.1 GCA_026709725.1 Paracoccaceae bacterium
CTTGGCGGCAGCAACTAATCCCATGATGGCAGACCGGCTAGGCCTTGCCCAACTCATGCGACGCTCCCCAACGGCGATTTCGCCGAATGATGCCATCGGCGCGTAGAGCGTGAACAGCAGAATTCGCATGGTTCAGCTCACAGCGAAAGCTAGCAGATCGGACAAGGTGCCCTCCCCGCTCTCGACATTCATTGTGCAGCGATCATCCGCGCAAGGCCCATATGCGGCATCCAACCGGTCACGGTACTGCTCTAGCTGTTGGATTGAGCTTTGTCCTTGATCTTGGCCATTGACAGGCTTCAGGAATGCGGCTGCCAAGCTGCGAGGCTGCGCGGTTCCCTTTTCCGCTAGCACGTAGAGTGCGCGAGATCGACTAGCAAAGCTCGCTTGCTTTCCGCCGGGAGACACAGTCGCTGCCGCCTCCACCAAGGCAGCCAAGCTTGCGTTCCTCACTGCTAGGGTGTGGTCTAGGTTCCGCATTAGCAAACCGCGGTCAATGCAGAGATATAGGTAGAACACCCCAGAGCCATACTCCTGGACGCCCACAAAGCCCGCTCCAGAATCATCCAGCTCGTCCCTAGACTTCAGATCGTCCACGGCAGTGTAGTAATCGTCCTCGGCAACAGCCTTGTGCGTAGTCATCGCATGGGCCACTTGCACGGCGGCCTCCCGGTTGAACTTAGGGCTGTCGGCGAGCATGCGCCCAAACATGGCCACGTCGGCGGCGGAGTCCGCCCGTGAAAGCAGCTCATCCTTGTTGATAGCCAACTCCTCCCCCGCGATGGCTTTGTCGGCCAAATCGAAAGCCCTCTGGCGTTCTTCAGGAGAAATGAACGCGAGCTGCTCAATGAAGGTGGGGTGGTTGTCTTTTTCAGCCTTGATCTTGCCGAAGGCTCCGGAGACGTCCCGCGCGATACTCAAGGCTCGCTCTTCACCCAAGCCGCCCTCCGTCAGCCTGTCGAAGACATCCTTGCCCAGTCTTTGCGTTCGGCTGGCTAGGTGACCCTCCAAACCACGTTTGAAGACTTCAGAAGTGCGCCAAGCGCGCTTTAGGCTTTGCGAGGATACCCGAAGCCGGGGAGCGCCACCGAAAACGACGCTCTTTGGCCTTCCGGTATCGTCCCGGTTCAGGTTGGACGGGCCGTATGCCGTCAGCAAATGAAGTTGGAGAAAGTCGGCCATTGAAGCGGGCTCCTATTGTTCAGACTCGGAAGTTTGAGTCGATGGCATTGGCGCAGCCGACTGTCCGTCAGGAGCAGCGAAGCTGACGTTGTAGTATTGGAATATCCATTTCCTCTTAACTCCATCGTTCCAGTAGAGGACGGCAGCAGATAGGTCACGGACATTGGCTTTCCCTTTGGTCATTGCAACCAGACGACGCATCGCGTCCATCAATCCGTCTTCGGGTGTTTGCAGAATCCGGCGAAAGCGGGCCTCGGACAGGATGGCGGGGGTTTGATTGTCGTCCAGCGCGGCGCGACCAATAGCGCGGGCGACTGGACGGCTGTCATCAATACTGACGCAGGCGAGGATTCCGGCAAGAGCGGCCACCCTGTCCGGATCGCGGGGCAGCCTCTGGATCAAGCCTAGCGCTTCCGGCTCGAACATGACCTCAAGGGGCGTGGCTGCCCGCCTCATGCGGGCCACCGCGCCTCGCCGTCGTCCAGATCTCTTAGTTGTAAGTTCGCTCCACCATTGGAACGCAATCGCGGGGCCACTCTGCTGTTCTAGATTTGTCATGCTGCTTCCTGCGGGCGGGCGCTCTCGCGGGCGGTCTTCAGCAAGGGTATATTGAGGTCTTCGAACAGTGCCTTTCCTGCCTTGCCGTGCCCTCGGAGCGCGCTAACGAGCAGGAATCGCGCCTTGACGTGGCGGCGCATGTCCCGTTCCTCGATCCCATAGTCTGGGGCGTACTCGTCAAACAGCCGCAATGCCGCACCCGCCATCACTGGTGCCCAGCGTTTCCTCGCTTCGGCGGTCGGATCGTCTGCATCTGGATTTTGCTTGGCCATGGCCAGTGCATCATCAAGAGCCGCTTGGAATGCGCCCTCGGTGCTTCGGTAGAAGCGTTCAGCGATGAAGCTGTAGTCGCCCCTTGCTTCCTTGGGCCGTTCATGTAGGGCTCCTTTGACGGCTCCAGTGAGCAACCGGGCAACCGTGTTGGCGCCCGCTGTTCCCCGCCTGACGAAGTGGGCACACCACTCCCGAATAGCTGGATCATCGAAGCGCCAGACTGGTATTTCCTTCTCGATCCACGCACGGGCCTTCATGTTGTCCATGTCGTAGCCGAACACGGCAAATCTAGTATCCGAAGTGTGGTGCGATCGGTCAGGCCATGCCCTGACCACGGGTGCCGGGTCGCGCAGCTTGTCATCGGTCTCCACTAGGAGACCCGGCCACAGCCGATAGCTGATGCCTCCCGGGTTTGGGTGTACAGGCAGCTTGGGCGAATCGGTCTTTTGGCGATAGTGCGGCGTCAGAGGGTGCTCGAAGCCCTCCGAATAGTTGATTCCGTAGTTTTTGGTTCGATAGCTTGCCACCAAGACTTGATCCTCCGCGTCGGTGAGTTCGCAGTGAGCGCCGTCAACAGATTGGAATTCCAGCCGAATCCGCCGAGGCATGCCCCAGTAAACTTGTAGAGGATGCACGTCCGCGGGCGTGGTGGACCTGCCGCCACTCTTGGAGTGTGATGTACGAGTGGGCATCAGCCAAGGGAATATCGGGGCGGAGTCCAGCGAGTTGACGGCTCGGTTGGCAATTTGCCCGCGTGTTTCGACATTTGGCCAAAGGCGACCCCATAGGGTGTCGCTAAGCCTTGGGTGCGAAGCAACGATCAACGTTGTCAATGGCCCGCCGCCCCGGAGAGAAGTCCGATGACTCGCACCGCCT
>JAPOSK010000500.1 GCA_026709725.1 Paracoccaceae bacterium
CATGAATGCAGCGGATGAGGCGGCACCGCTCAGTGAAGTTTCAACAGAGAGCGGGACAATCCCCGTATCCCTGATACCAGCCGTAATGATGAGTTGCCCTGCTCTGCAGGCAGCACCAGACACCATTCCCGGACCGATCCAGCGCGACCGGAATGATCGATTCCGGTCGTCATGCCATCAGGGTGTGCTCCAGGACCACCGGCAGAGTGGCAGGGAATTCTTGCCGAGCGGAAGTCGTCAGTCATGATCAAGGCCGAGTTTGCCGGTCTCGGGATGCGGCAGCGGGTCTGTTGAGACCTGTTGCCAACGCTTTTGTCTCCGGGATCGCGAAGTCTCCTTTTGTGACCTGTCCTTGCTGGACCGGAACCCCGTGCTTCGTCTGTCTGGAGTATCGTGCGCATGTTGGGTTTCCGTCATGCGGGATTCTCCTGCACTTGCCGCCGCCGCAAGATGTTCTGCGGGTTACGGACAGAACGGTGGCTTCCTCCGGTTGCGACGGTTGCAGTCTCTCATGAAACCGGCTTTCTTCCGCATATGCGATCAAGCCGTTCCCAGGTTTCCCCAAGATTCACAATCCCGCCATGAAGACGGGATTCGTCAAGTGCAAGAGCCACAATACCAGCTTCGATTGCGTCTGTAACGGAGACCGGCAATTCACGATCAACGTCCTTGAAATGCGCCATGATCGCTGCGGCCATTCGGAAGTCCGCCCCATAGTGCCCTGGATCACTGCCGCGGATCGTGTAGGCCTTTTCCCATTCCGGATATGTATTGTTGCGGCTCGTGAAGCGCAGGTAGCCACCATGAAAATCCCCTTCAGCCATCCCTTCGGTTCCAAAGATACAAAAGCGGCGCTGCTCGTTGGGTGCGTTCAGTGTTGTGTGAAACGTCATCGACACCCTGTTCTCAAATTCCATCAGCGCTGCCTGATGGTCAATGATGTCACCATCGGATGTATACGGATCCGTCGGGGCATTCCCCGTTGGTGTCTTCGAATAATCAAGAATCGATGCAAGATCATCAGGAGCGTTGCCAGGGGTGAACATGTCACGCCCTCCAAAACTCGCGACACGGAGTGGGCGTGCACCGGCAATTTCCATGTAGAAATCAAGATCATGACAGCATTTCTCAAGCATGAAGCCGCCCGATTGTGCGCTGTGCCGCCGCCAGTCACGCATAAAATAGGCACCGTGTCCGGGACAGATGTGCTCATTTGCCTCAATTGATACGATCTTGCCCAGACGATTGTCGGCCATGGCATCTTTGATATCCTTCAGATGATCCGAGAATCGGATGACCATGCCAACGAGAACCGAGTCGGGGCCGTGGTCAGCCAGAAGTCTGACCAGGGCCCATGTCTGCTCCATCGAGATGACAACCGGCTTTTCCGAGAAGACCCGCACCCCGGATTCAAGCCCGGTCCTGATCTGTTCAAGATGGGCATGGTTGGGTGATGCGACATAGAAGAGATCGGGGGCGGTCCTGTCGATCATTTCAGCAACGGACGCAAAACCGGGAATGCCCGGCTCAAGCTTGTCAAGATGTGCGGGTTCGGGATCGTAATACCCGACGACAGCGAGGTCGGGGTCAACGTCTCGCATAAAATTCAGCACTGTGACTGCGCGCAGTCCGACGCCACTCAATGCAACGCGCACAACATCTCCCTTGCTTCATGTCAGATGGCAGTTCGGCGAAATGCAATACCGTCCCTGGAAAAAGCATGCCCATGCACCGGATCAAAGTGCAACCAGATTTTTGATCCTCGCTCGGCCGCAAAGTCTCCTTGAATGCTGGCTGTCAGCCGGTTGCCCATGAGGGTGTCACAATGGGCGATGGTATTGGCACCCAACTGTTCGATCATGCGGACCCGTGCTGCAACACCATCACGTGCCGGGGTGACATGCTCGGGCCGGATGCCAAGGGTCAGGTCATCCCCCACACGGGCACTGTCCGGGGCCTGAACCGGGATGATCAGGTCAAGCCCCTCGCAATTCAGATCAATCCGGTCCTCACCCGCTGCCGACAGGCGTGCGGGCAACATGTTCATGGCCGGATGTCCGATGAAATCCGCCACGAACCGGCTGCACGGTCGATGATAAAGCGCCATCGGGGCATCAAACTGCTCAATCCTGCCGCCGTTGAGCACAGCAATCCGATCCGACATCGTCATGGCCTCGACCTGATCATGGGTGACATAGATCATTGTCGATTCGAGCCGGGCATGCAGATCGCCAATCTCCAGGCGCATTTCACTGCGCAGTGAAGCATCAAGATTGGAAAGGGGCTCATCAAAAAGAAACACATCCGGATCCCGAACAATGGCACGACCGATTGCCACCCGTTGACGCTGTCCCCCTGAAAGCGCGGCGGGTTTGTGGGACAGGCGGTCCTCAAGACGCAGGATTTTGGCCGTCTCATGAACTTTGGCATCAATCTTTCCCCGCGACGTTTTCAGGGTTCGCAACGGAAAAGCGATATTCTCATACACGCTCATATGCGGATAAAGTGCGTAATTCTGGAACACCATTGCCACGCCGCGATCGACGGGTTCAGCGCGGGTCACATCTGCCCCTCCGATACGAATCTGTCCTGATGTCGGCGCTTCCAGGCCAGCAATAATCCGCAACAGTGTTGATTTGCCCGATCCGGATGGTCCGACGAATGAGACGAACTCGCCCGGCTTGATCGACAGGTCAATGTCCTGCAGAACCCTGAAAGAACCAAACCGCTTGTCGATTCTTTCCAGTGAAACGCCCGACATGCTGATCCCCCCTGAAGATGCTGGTGGCCACAGTGACGGTGTCGATGACTTGTCACACGGTCATTTTAGGGCAGGAAATGGACGACTGCCAGCCATACCACCAACAGGCAGCCCGGACTGCCGTAT
>JAPOSK010000041.1 GCA_026709725.1 Paracoccaceae bacterium
CACGCAGATCAAGAGTCTGCATCGCTGTCCCGTCCGGTGTGTCCTTCATCATGCTTCTCCATTGTCGTCAATCCACCATGTAAAGCCAACCAGTGCAATGAGTTTCAATCCGCACGGCACGAGCGCATAGGCAACCGAGAGACTGCCCGTGCCTCCTGTCCCGTCGGGTTCATAGCCGGTCAGTGCCAGCAGAGGCAATGCTGCTCCGGCGGCAATGGCCAGTGCTGCTTTTTGCAGAAAAATCCAGACGGCATAGATCTGGCCACCGGTGCCTGTGATCCGTTGTGCGAGCATGGCCGGCACCAGAGTCATGTCAGCACCAAGTGCGGCACCGGAGGCCACAGCGATCCAATAGAATGGAAACACATCACCGGCAGTGAGCGTGAAGGCGCCGACAAAGGCCGGAATCGATACAATCATGCCCATGATGACTGCCCGCCTGCGGCCAATGCGTCCGGCAAGCCGGGCCCAGAGAGGAGCTGCAAGGGCTGCCGAGCCGAAGAAGATCAGCAGCATGGGCCCTGCATGCAATTCGGCCTTGAGAACATCACTCACGAAGAAGAGAAAAAGCGTTGAGGTTACTGCCACCGGAAGGGCATTCAGAAAACCAAACGCCAGCAGCGGTCGAAGACCGGATGCCCTCAGGGTCCGACCCAGACGACCCAGACCGGCCCCCGCGCCCGAAGCCCGCCAGTTGCCTCTCATCCAGGCCAGAGCCAGTGCTGCCAGCAGCGCAAGCATGACAGCATAACCCGGATACGCCAGATGATCCCCCAGAAACCCGCCAAGCAGGGCCGGCATCAGCGCTGCAAGACAGATCCCTGCCAACCCTCCGGCCTCGCGCCAAAGTGCGACGCGCGTGTAGTCGCCCCCGGCCGTCTGCGCCTGTGCCAACCCATGGTCAAAAAGAGCGATTTGCATGGCACTGAAGCCGGTAAAGGCCGCCAGGAGACCCAGCACCAGCCGGGGCAGGGGCGCGCCCCAGGCGGGGGGTGCAAAGAGAAGCCCCAGACCAAACACCAGGCTTGCACCGGCAATCACCACCCAGACCTCACGCTGCCCGCGCCATAAATCCGCCAGCCGACCAATGAGCGGGTCCTGCAGACTGTCAATGCCGCGGGCCAGCAGAAGAACAAGACCAATCGTTGTCAAGCCAATACCCATCTCCTCGACATAATAGCGGGGTGCATGGATGTAGAGTGGCAGCCCGGCGAATGCGAGGATGGCGGCGACGCATGCCGGAGGCAGCAGACGCGATCCCGGGATCGGACGTGCTGTCGCATCAATCATGACAGACACCGTCCGTCAGAATATTCCGTCGCTGCGGATAGCGTGTGTGTGGACCAAGCCAGATCGCCATAAAGAGATCCCCATCCTCCGTCAGGACCCCGGTTGTCTCACCATTGAGAAAGAACTCGATCCGGCCGGATGCATCCCGCCAGGCTGTATATCGATCACCGCGCCTGACCGCGCGCATCGCTGTTTCGAGTTCAGAACGGACACCATCAAATGCTGAGGCCGGGCGACCGGAAATCCGGCTCATCTCGGCAATTGATGCCTTGACCAGCTGCTTCCCGGAGAAGGGAGTCCTGTAAACGAGGCTGAGACCGTATTCCTCACCCGGAAGCGATGGGGAATCGGACCAGAGCTCGGCCCGATAGAGTGAGATGAAAAGCAGCCAGTAAACCGTACAGCCGGCCGGCCTTGCACTGTCAATTCGTCCGGTCAGCTCAGGCGGTGGAGCAGCCGGGGCGGAGGCTGTCAGGAGCAGCAGAATCAGTCCGGAGAGCCTGATCATGTGATGCCCTCATCGGGCAGTGCCGGACGCTTGCGGAACCTGACGCCCCGCGACCAGAGGCGCAGGGCCTGCCAGTGAATCAGGGCTGATGTCCGCAGAGCGCCCAACGGTCTGCGACCAAGCGCCTGAAGCAGCGTCCAGTCGGTCAGGGGATGTCGTGCACCGACGAGACTCGTGATCAGCCCACCGCCCTTGCCGTCATCATAGATTATTCGCACGGCAACACGCTCCGGTGTGAGTTGAAATGTGAACGTATATGCACCGCAGACATCAAAAAAGGGTGACACATGAAAGCATTTTCGGGCCCGGATCGGCGTGTCCGGTTCAATGTCAGTGTCGGCGTCCCCCCGACAGAGATATCCATGACGTTCTCCGTATGTGTTGTGAACTTCAGCCAGCACGCCACGCAGATTGCCCCGACTTCCAAGCAGAAACCAGAAGCTGACAGGGTTGAAGGTGTATCCCCAGTAGCGGGGGTGAGACAGAAAAAGAACGGAACGCACCCCGCTGATTCCGGCATCTATGGCAAATTGACGAACGCCGTCAACACCTTGACAGCCCCGCATGCCGTGATCGCGGCGGAACAGACAGACAAGATTTGCCCGGTCATAGGAAAAAAGCCTCGGGCCGCGCCGGCCTTCAAGGAGGGCCTCATCGAGCAGCAGGTAGTCAAGACCATAGGTGAACTGATTGACAACCGGAACCGTCCGCCGGTGAAAGACCCGGGCCCTGAGCAGACCGGCTTCGGCTAGATCCATGGCGGAATCACACCAAACGCCCTGGCCACGGTCACCGCACTTGCCAGACCGTCTTCATGAAATCCATTGCCGGTCCAGGCACCGCAGTACCATGTTCCCGCATGACCGTTGATCGTGGGCAGGGCCTCTTGCGCATCAAGTGCGGCCCGGTCGTACCGTGGATGGGAAAAATGGGTCTCATCAAGGATCGTGTCCTGATCCAGTGACGGGGGCGGGTTCATGGTGACAATGACATCAACAGCGCCGGGAAGTCCCTGCAGGGAATTCATCCAGTAGGAAACCATCGCCGCCCGTTCATGCCCGCCGCTGCGGGTCAGGGAAACCCAGC
>JAPOSK010000325.1 GCA_026709725.1 Paracoccaceae bacterium
CGCGAATTCTTGTGACCCCCGGATATCGATGCGATTGCGCTGGGCGCTGCCCACGGCCGCAACCGCGAGAAGGCCAGCAATCCCGGAAGGACAAGTCTGAGAGAAAGGCCACGACATAACGACTTGGTCACCGTCGCCGTTCATTGCATCTAGGGCCGACAAGACAAACGTCTGATACCAAGGGGCGAGGGGCACCTTCGCACTGGACCCAAGCGGATAGAACGAAATTGAGTCAAGGACGGTCATATATGCATCCGCATCGCGCCGCGAAGGCGACTGCGATGTGTCAGCCTTCAGAGAGGCTACCGCTGTGTCCGGCTGTGCCTTTGCGCGTTTCATCTTGCTGATCAGCGCGATTCGACGATTCCGAGCTTCCCGCTGTTGCTGCGCACGATCCTCTCGGCTGTCGCCTGGTGGGCGGTTGAAGGTATTTCGTCTCATCAGGAATCAGCAGTTTCTGGTTGCTCCAGATAGGCCTTGTAGGCAGCAGATTCCGCATCTCCGCAGGACTCTGCAAGCGCAGTAGCAAAGGAATCAGGTTGTGGTAGATCGATCTGGCGCAGCAGCGATACCGAAACCGCGGCCGTTCCCGACACTCGGCGGTAACGTGCATCGACGGCAGCTGTGTTCAGCAGGGCAACCGCCAGTTCCAGTCGGTCTGCATCATCCGCCGTTAGCACGATTGTATGATTCTCCGTCACGAATCCTTGCCACTCGGAAACCACTGATGGATCGACCATCGCGACAATCAGACGGCGAGGCTGCTCGTCATTGGTTGTCCGCTGCATGACTGCAGCCGGCTTGGTCACGACGGCAGTACTCGCAGTATCAAAAGTGACAAAGTCCTGCGGACCTCCATTCCTCCCCGCTGGGCTACAGAGTTTGCCCGGCCGGACGTTCCTCGCCCAGATCAGCGGGTACGCCGTTGTATTGCCGGGTTCCTTCACCATCCGTCGACGCTCCCGATTCCATACGAAGTAACCAGCCCTTGCCTCAATGCCGTAGTCCGTGAGCGTAGCTCCACCCAGGGCCTTGGTATCAGTTATCGGGAAGGGCCAGGCCGAGCTCGCGACCTCCGGCAATCTCTCTTCGACTGCCGATTTTGTCGGCGACAGCGATCCAATAACCGGAAAGCGCACTTTCGAACCAGCGCTGTGTGGCTCACCCTTTCGTGCGATGAGCACGCTGATGTCCTGAGCCACGTCGATGAAGACGCCGTCGCGGTCTTGAATAGACGCGATCGTAAGAATCTCGCCTTGCGACCTGATGAACTCGCGCATCCGGTCATAGAGAGGGCCTGCCCTGAAACTCGATGGCATAACTAGCACTACAAGACCACCTTTTTTGGCCACGCGGAAAGAAAATTCCGTAAAGAGCGCGTACTTGTTGATGTGTCCCTTATAGGAGACACGCTCCCATTCTCTACCTTCTACCTCATCAGGCGATACGCGCCCGTACGGAGGGTTGGCGATCACGAGATCATACGCAGCTCCGACCGGTTGCAGGAGCGCATCACCAACCATGATAATCTCTTGAGGAAGATTCGTGCCCAACCGTTCTTCGATAAGGCGGTGCGAAAGGCATGCAAGGCCCCTATCAATTTCGATACCGTTGAGCCGCCGGGCCGCATCTTCGCGCTCCACTCCTTCGATAGTCATCCGACCCGCAAGCGTAGATAGGAACGCCGCTCCACCTGCAGCCGGGTCAAGCACACCGTCCTTCTTAATATTGAAGCCCGCCTCGATTGCGAATTCGACTATCGCATCTGCCACTAGCGGTGGGGTGAAATAAGCTGCTTGCGAGCGCCTGACCTTTGTTGGCAACATCAGAGAGTAAAGTGTGCCGATCCAATAGTGCCGCTCTTCAATTGGCAGTGCCGCAAGACTCTCCCGAAAACATAACAATCGATTCTCGACCGGATAGTCGCTTAGGAGTTTGAGGCAAGCTTCTGCTCCTCTTAGCGGCGTGGTCGACTTTTGGGCCAACAATTTAGCAGCTGCCCGGGCTTGGCTCAGTAGCTCCGCTCTGTTCATTTCCTCCTTCTCCATACCCCCCCGTCAACCTTTGCGCCCTTCCCCGTCAAGCTTTGGGCCGCAGGGCCGTTGTGCGCGCGCAAGCGATTGGGACCCGGTCCGCGCATCTCCATGAGGGCCCGCGGCGCGGGACCTGCCGCATCGAGAGGCCGGACACACGACAGCGCCTGACCGCGCGCCGAGCCGACCGAAGAAAATGCCTGCGTCACCAGCGGCGGCCACACACGGGGCGAGCTCCAAACTGAGCTGTGTGGCTTGTGCGGTCGCAGGTCTCCAAGGCGATATCTTGATAGTGTTGGTCCTCAGGTGAATGTTGGCGATCGCACCGCTCATTCTCTTGAGCCAAGTCTGTACGCCTCGCTTTTCAGTGGCGCTCAGTCCTGCCAAGCTTGCGGAATGCAATTCGCGGGCTGTTCTCAAATGTATCCAACCTGCATCAATCCTAATCCCCTATCACCCCGACTTCCCAAAGCTTCTCTGTTCTCATGTCAATCCATTCGGTTTTCAAATTTAAGCGGATTTCCTCTTAACCTCCTAGCTACCGAAAACTGCTCTAAGAGTTCGTTCCTAAAGTCTTGAGTGGCCTCAAGCTTTGGTCCTCTGTCGGGAATTTGAAACCTACGATGGAGGATTTCATGGCTGGGACCGAAGCCACCTAGGCGCAGTATAGCCAGCGCCACGATGATCGGCAAAACGATTTGACCGGATGCGGAGTGGCGCTGATGGCACCGCTGCGGGGCCGCATCTGCCGATGGGATCCGGTCCCCGCTGTCGTCGGGGTGCCCGTGGCGCCTCATTCCTCCCTGTGATCCGCCGTTTTCCACGGTTCAGAACTCCTTTGACGCTT
>JAPOSK010000163.1 GCA_026709725.1 Paracoccaceae bacterium
TATAATTCCCAAAAATAGTCCTGGGGACATTCCCTTATGGGAACCTTATGGCTTGGATTGGCTGCGGGAATTGAAACGATCCACCTGTTTGGAGTATTCAAGGTGTCCCATGATTCGATTGGTGTCATGATCTGAAATTTTGTTATTCTCAGACATGTGGCGATATGCTCTGATACGATTTCTGTACCCCTTCGTTAATCTCAGCCGTTCCCCGTGAACAAGCAGTCCGTGCACCTTCAGTCTGTTTGGCAATCTTGAAACCTCTTTTTTTCTGTCAGACAACGACCAGGGTTTGGATAAGAAGGTCTGCTCGAGTTCCTGGACGACATCACTGGGCATGGTATGCTTGCCCGAGAGCACAATATCGTCAGCATAACGCGTATATCGGCATCCGTAGGTGGCGGCGAGATTTGCGATCTCTTCATCGATTGGATGGATCGCAATATTTGACAGGACGGGGCTTGTGGGTGCGCCCTGCGGCAGCCTCTGCCTGAAACAGCACAATCCACACAATATTTCTAAACTTTCCTCGGAATTATAGTCCAACCGGACCAATGCATTCCTCACAATTTCTTCAGAAGTGGATGGAAAGAAGTCCTTTATGTCAACCGATACAACCCATCGTGCCCCAAGATGAACAGATGCAGCAGATATGTGGGACCGTCCGCTTACAAATCCGTGTGCGGATTCATGCGGCTCCCATACCTTTGCAAAATGCCATGCCAGCCACTTCTGGACAAATTTGAGACCGACACGCGGTGCCTCGATTGTTCGACGAGAGCGCCCTTTGGGGATAGAAAACTCTCTGTAGTGTCTGGATTTCTGCTGCAATAATGATCGAATAAAACCAGGACTGTATCCAGTCATTACCGAGATGGCGGGCAGTGACGTCACCGGAGGAAGTCCGAGATCATCAAGCCGATGCATCTCAGATCGCTCATCTTCCGAACACTCATCCATTGCAGCTGCCAGGCTGTCAACCCCGCCAGCAACCAAGGCGGTCTCCTCCAGGATATTGAGCGGGAGTCGCATTTAGCAAAGATCACTTTCATATCATGTGCCGGACATAGTGGTCGTGATGCGAAGCAGCACCGGCCACTGTGTCCGGCGCGGTTCTAAACACGGCCTTGGCAAATGGGTGTGATACACACCCGCGCCTGCGACTCCCGCATCAGCAATTACATATGTCTATTGTTCAGAACAAGTGCCCGATGGATATCGGGACTGTCTCTGCCGATCATGGTTCCGAGGCGCTTCAAACATCCTGCTGTCAGGAAGTAGTGCCCATCCTGGCGTCTAACGACAAGCTTTGATTTTCTGAACCGGTCCAGAGTTCTGTTAAGCCATTGCCGACTGGGAATATGAAACTCTTTCTCGGTCAGTGCAGACTTAAGTTCTTCAATCGTCACTGGTGCCATAATGCGCAACATGCGCAACATTGTCGTGTCAGCCGGAATGTTGCCGTCTCCCAGGATGTTAATATGAAAAGGCTGTTTATCAATGGCCTGCATGTATTCTGATACAATTGAGTGGACTTCACCTTCCTGATCTTCACCAAGGATCTCGAAATCGACCCATACATTCCATTTTCCCTGCACACCGGGAGAAATAATCGCATTACGGGCATCATCGCCAAATCTCCGAACAAGGAGATTGAGCAGGGCGCGCTCATCTGACTTGTCATCCTGGGTACGTATGAATTTAAGCCTGACATCATGATTGTTTTCGATTGACCTGCGTATCTTTCGGAGAGTTTTCTTGCTTGGTGAGACCTTATTCTCGGGACGACGCATAGGAGTGTAAAAAACCAAGAAATCATGATCTTCGTCGAGAGATTCGATAACATCGAAATTGTCGAGTCCAGATTCACCTAGACATCCTTTTATGCTTTCAATGTCGGACATTGATCTGTCCCCATGCGCGTCGTACATCCTTCATTAGAGTCTGGATATTAATGTACCATCCATGCGCATCGGTGATATTCAAACTGTTTAATGAGAAACGGTCCGTTCCTTTAAATTCAACACGTGTTTCGGGCCGATAATCAGCAACAACTCTCGTTTTGTTTGCCCTCTCCAGGATTTCAGCCGCCTCATACAGCGATTGAATTGCCGATCTGATATCTCTGGACAATTTTCTGTCATGACTGCCTATTCTTCTTTTCTCTTTGGAAAAATGCTCTTTTATTTTTCCCTTAATGAATTCCGGATAGTTCCTATGGTATCTACATTTCCAACCTGGATTCATTTCGCCAAGTTCTGATTGCAAATGAAGGTAGCAGGCGTAGTAGTATCTGTTATAGGCAGAACGGGCAAAAGCTTCTCTGTCGTACATAGCTTTGTCTTTATTGTGAGCTTGGATTTGCAGATGATGCCCAACATTATGCATTCCGTTCATAGTCTACCACTCATGCGCCTTGTCTGACCACTCAACCAGGATTCGCTGGTTTTGTACAACGATAGCCAAGCAATAGCCAGCATACATCGTACCGATTGCATCAGCCTCTCTTCAATACGACTCCAACGGGTCTGGCCGCTTGAATTCAATCGAAATCCTGCGTGCATCATGGCTGTATCGGGCAGTGTGCAGCGGACACCCGTTGCATTGAACGACGACACGATCAGATATGTCTACAAAGGCAAGGCCAACTCTGATTATCAGTATCGTGAAGCTGAGGATGCCATGACCCTGCATTCAGGAAGCAGGCCATCAACAAGCCCTACCCACCAATCCTCTACCTGGGCCTGCCTATAGGGACTATCGCACCCGCTAGGAGCGGCAGGGCGTTGAGGGATTCCCAATTCCGCCAGTTCCATGCCAACGGGGAGACCAGCACCCGCCACCCTGAGGGACACGGGTCCCCTCCCGCCAATCCGGG
>JAPOSK010000611.1 GCA_026709725.1 Paracoccaceae bacterium
CACCATGACCGGCGGGCTGATCGTCGCTGCCATTGAAGGGTTGATGCGCATTGCTGACGTCATGTTTCTTTGAACATCTCTCCGGGTTCCCGGAGAGACAGTGCCGGAATCCGTTGCGGATGCAATCACATCACGGCACAGGGGACGCACGGATGAAGATGAGGTCGGTCCGGGCATTCATTCAATGACAGCGGGCAACTCAGGGCCGTGCCTGCCGATCTGTTGATATCAGGCGATACCCCTTTGCATGAACCGCCCGCACATGTGTAATCGGCGCAGCATCAATCCAGGTCGTTCTCTCAAGGACCAGGAGAGACGTGCCGGACAGAACCTCCATAATCCGCGCCTCGGTATCAGTTGTCCTGTCCACAAAGATCTCGACATCACAATTGCTGTAGGGTCGATTGTGGACAAGCCATTCATTGGCACTGATCTCCGCGAGATCAACATCGCGGATTTCCGGGACTGTCTGCAATGACACCCATCGGTCTTCAAAGACGAAGGGACGCTCGTCAGCAAGATGCAGGGTCCGTATGTGGCAGACCGGAATGGCATCGGTGGTGCTGGGTCGGACAAGGTGAGCAGGTGCCGCCTTGAGAACACGGCTTTCGATCAATTGATGGCGGTATGTATATCCGCGCGATTCGATCTCGATCCGGGTGATGGGGATATCAAGCGTTGCACGTGTCACCGGATCCGGATTGACTTTGGTGCCTGCCTTGCGCCGACGCTCAATGATGCCGTCTTCTGCCAGGGACCGCATCGCACGATGGACTGTTGAGCGGGCACAGTTCAATTCCCTTGCGATATCTTCATCGCGCGGCAGCTTGTCACCCGGCCGGTAGGTCAGGTTGAGGATTTGTCCACGAACGTATTTGCGGACATCCTGCCAGGAGTTGCGCACACCGGTGCTCACATCGCCTGCTCCAGATCATGCAGAACCGACATAAACCTGGCCGTCACCCTCTCATGCCGGACATGGCGCCCGTTCCGAACAATGTGGCGCCCTGCGCTCCAGACATCCGTGATGCAATTCTGCCCTCTGCCGGAAAAGACCAGACTGTCAAGAAGTGTGTCGCCATTCCGGCTGCAAAGAATCTCATTGCGGGTCGAGATTGCAAGCAGATCGGCCCAGTGACCGGGTCGCAGGCCGCCACTTGACCGCCCGGCTGCCCGCGCACCCCCTTCAAGAGCAGCATCATAGAGTCTGCGACCCGTCGAGTGATGGGATGAAGCCAGGAGAACCCGCTGCTGATCCCGCAGGCGCTGTGAATACTCCAGCGTTCTCATCTCGTCCCACAGAGAGATGTGGATATTGCTGTCCGAGCCGAAGCCGAAGGATCCCCCTGCCTGAAGATACTCAACACCGCTGAATATGCCGTCCCCGAGACTGGATTCGGTGATGGGGCAGAGTCCTGCAACAGCACCGGATTTTGCCAAGCGCCGGGTCTCGTCCCGGGTTGTCTGTGTGCAGTGTATGAAGCAGCAGTGCCCATCCACAGGAAGATTTGCAAGGACCCACTCCACTGGACGCGCATTGAGAGATGCCATGACATCCTCCACCTCGGCCACCTGTTCGGCGAGGTGCATGTGAAAGGGTCCCCCGGGCACGAGGTCTCCGGCCTGCCGCAACCCTGCATGATCAACCGCGCGCAGGCTGTGTGGCGCAACACCGATTGCCCAATCTTCAAATCCACGGGTGATCACCTCCCGGCTGGCCAGATGCAATTCAGCGAACCGGTCCCTGGAATTCCCGAATCGCTTTTGTCCGCCCTCGAGCATGCGCCGGTCACATCCGCCAAATTCATAGTGCACCGGCAGGAGAGTCAATCCGATGCCGGTCTCCGCTGCCGCTGCCGCGATCCGTTCTGCCATCTCGGCCCTGTGATCGTACGGCTGGCCGTCGGCGGCATGATGCAGATAGTGAAACTCTGCCACAGCTGCATAGCCCGCTTCCGCCATTTCCTTGAAAACCTGCGCGGCAATGGCCTCAATATGGTCCGGTGACAAGTGCTGCAGGAACCGGTACATCAATGTGCGCCAGGTCCAGAAACTGTCATACGCGTGCATGCCGCGTGCTTCGGCAAGGCCCGCCATGGCCCGCTGAAAACTGTGACTGTGAAGGTTGGTTGGTGCCGGCAGGAGAAGATCGACGCTCAAATCTGCCACGCCGGTATGCGGGCCGACTGCGGCAATGCGGCCATCCGGGGCGATCGTCACATCCACATCGGAACACCAGCCATCAGTCGCGAGTGCACTGCGCGCGCGGATCCTTGCCATGCGGGAACTCCATTGGTATTATTATGTAGGCACATAATCTGAATTGCCGGGAAAGTAGAGTCTTGTATATCCTCTGTGACACGACCGTTGCGACTCTTGATGAATCGCCCGGGTATGGGCTGATTGAGGATGCAGCGCTTGTCATTGAGGGTGAGACCATCGCCTGGGTTGGACCCCGCCGGGAGATGCCCGATTCGCTTGAATCGGGAAAGAGGGTATCGCTCGGCGGCCGATTGACAACACCGGCCCTCATCGACTGCCATACTCATATCGTGTTCGGCGGGAATCGTGCAAAAGAGTTTGAGATGCGTCTTGAGGGCGCAAGCTATGAAGCGATCGCAAGGGCAGGCGGCGGGATTGTTTCAACGGTGGAAGCGACGCGGAACGCTCCCGAAGAGGTGTTGCTCAGGGATGCGCTCAGCCGCGTTGATGCACTGATTGCTCAAGGTGTTGCCACCATTGAAATCAAATCCGGCTATGGTCTGGATACGGATACAGAACTCAAGATGCTGCATGTTGCCCGTGCGATTGGAGATGTGCGACCAGTCCGTGTTCGAACAAGTTTTCTGGGTGCGCATGCAGTGCCGTCC
>JAPOSK010000155.1 GCA_026709725.1 Paracoccaceae bacterium
GGTCGCGCAGATTACTGTGTTGAAGTTTTCGACAACGACAGGTCCGATAAGCGCCCTCAGGATATTCACT
Organism: Paracoccaceae bacterium; assembly: GCA_026709725.1. Lineage (GTDB taxonomy): Bacteria > Pseudomonadota > Alphaproteobacteria > Rhodobacterales > Rhodobacteraceae > MPNP01. The sequence continues at coordinate 71 of JAPOSK010000155.1, forward strand.
TCCTCTGCCGACATGGGCGCCAACGAGGGTTTCCCCGGCGGAGCATAAACTGGACGATAACCCCTTAGAGCGAGATGCCAACATGCCTCCTTGATGAGGCTGTTGTCGGCGGGAACGAGGATGTTCCCGCGCCGGAACAGCAATTTCGTCAATCCTGACAGCCTCGCTACGCCTCGATATAATTTGCTATGCCATCCTTCAAACCGGAATCTCGTCAATAGAGAAGCATTTGGCTCCGCCGTATCGGTGGAGTAGGGGAACCGCTCCTTCGGAATGATCGCCGTCCCACGGTAGGCGGGCAGCCCGTCCAGCAGTTCCCTCCATGGGGCCACGAAATGGTGATCCTGCGGGAGGCACGGTTCCACTGCGGCGATCGACCGGGCAGCCCCGAGGGAATACCTTAGAATTGCGGCCTTGTAGGCGAGCAACTCCATGGAGGACGCTACACGGGAAATGGTGAGGGCTCGTTCCCCCCATCGACGGTCCTCGGAGACAGCCTCATGCAATCTGCGTCCCAGTGCCGTAGTTGTTTCGAAAACATCTCGAATCAAGGCAAAGCTGTCGGTGTCCTCCAAGGACATGATGCGCGGATGTACGGCCAGCCCGGGTGACGACGTGTATATGCGCGCTTGATCCTCCAGTCCTATGGTCTGGGCGTAGTCCAACGCCCCGTGGCTATCCAGCAAGACCGCCTCTATTCCTTTGAGCGAGCGCAGCGGAGCCGACACGGTCTATTTCTAGTCTGGTGATCGCGTGATCAGCAGGTCTTCCCTGGTATTGCCAAATGGAAGGTCTGGCGGCTGGGGCAAGAGATAAGTATCGAAGCCTCGTTCTCGATATCGGCTCATTAATGATACGATGAAACGGTCACTCGGTTGAAAAACGGCTTCACCGCCGAGATGTTGGAATCTTCCTCGGTCTTCCTTGGAGGAGGCCAGTTCCTTGCGCCACTTCGCATCGAACGCCTTGCCGCTAGCGCTCGCCATAAATCTCGCTTTTCGGTCAATGTTTGCAATATCACCAAGTAGAAGTCGCCCACCCGGCGCAACCAATTCCACGGCTTTGTCCACAAATGCCACTGCCTCATCTTGGTCTGACAGCGTATTCATAACGCTATAGATAAGCACCTTGTCGAACCATGTACCGATATCAGCCTGATAGTCGAAAAAATTACAGCCAACCGTCTCTATGTTGCGGTCGCTAATGCGGGAACGCACGTAGCGGCAGACATTCGGGTGATCTAGGCCAACCGTCTCCTTCACCATGAAAGACAGCGGAATCAGCAGATTACCCGATCCGCACCCAATCTCTATAAGGCGATCTTTTGGACGGACATCCAACTTGGCCGCGACGTCCAAGACCATTAGGCGCTCTGCTTCCCTTTGTATGGCGTAGCGACCCGAGACCAGCGTCGGATCGCCCCCCTCTCGTGCTGACAGGCCATACTGATCGATTTGAGTCCTGTTCATATAGCTCTCACCACTCCCGATCCAGGGGCAATTCCCATACGAGTCTAAAATCTAAGCTGTCGACAAAACCCCGTTTAAACATGCCGATGCTGAGTTCTTTATCGCTAGCGGTTCCGTTTGACGGAACGTCTCCAAGATCGAAATGTGTCTTCCCTCGGCTCTTTGCACGCAAAATAGCGTCGAATACGGGCCAGTGACCCATCGGTTTATCGAATTTGCTGCGTTCGAAAACGGCGGACGAGTATTGCGATGTTTTGTCATTATCTATCACAAGCGTTCCACTGACCAAAGTTCCTGTATCGTCGTGACCAAGGCTAAGTTCTCCGCTACCGCTTGCTATCGTTTCGTACATGATGTCCCATGAAGCTTGCGGGCGGGTGACGCGCCCAGCAATACGCTTGTGAAACTTCTGATATCTATTAAACATTGCAGGATCAGGATTGTCCGCATTGACATAGCTGAGAGTGATGTTGCGCCTACCCCAGTTGATCCGATATTTGTGACTCTTACGAACATTTGCTACAATTTCCTCGGGTGGCGCTTCCAAATGTACAACCGCACGCAAGTCAAGACGCGGAACTGCACCTACCGAATGAAGGAAGCGCCCCAAACGGGAGGTATTCGTTCCGAGAGGGCTATCGTCAATCACACAAACTGTTGAGCCATGTTTACGCCCGACCATGCGAAATCGCTCTAGGGTCGTTTTCAGGACGAGCCTAAAGGAACGCGCGCCTAGGCTTTCAGAAATCAGGATCGGCAAAGGCATATCAAAATAGGTTAGGCGGCCTTCACAGGAACCGCAGATGATGGCCGCGACGGGCTGTCCTTGCGAAAAAACGGCGAACGAGGTGTCCGTCCACTTGGTGCCGAGAACGGCAGGATGATAGCGTCGCCCGAAGGGTCCGTAGGCGGGGCGTATCGCGGCATCCTCCGTCGTGAGAGATTGCACCGCCTGCTCGACCAGTTCGGCGTCGGTCACCACGGTCATTTCCGACATGTCGCATCAATCACGTGAGTTTTACGTCAAATCAGGCCCCTCGGTCGGCTAGGCGAAATGGCGGATGCCAACCATACCCGACAGCCAACGGTGCCAGAGAGAGGCCGTTGTGGAGTTCTGCGCCAAGCGATCTGCGCCGACTGTTCCATCACCGCGTCACATGCAAACGGACGTGATCGCAATGCTTGCTTCTGTTGCCTTTTCGGACGTTGGCCACGCTACCGCCCTTCGGGTGAAGAGGTCTCCACTCGTTTGCAACACGCTTTTTGGCGTCGGCACGGGGCCGACACTGGCGTCAGGCCGCTGCGACCAGCG
>JAPOSK010000534.1 GCA_026709725.1 Paracoccaceae bacterium
TCCTGATCAATGGTGAGCGCAAGGATCTTGGCCTGCCCATTGACGGTCACCTTGACGAGGTGGTCATCACTGTCAACGACGATTTGCATATCCTGCAGTTCGGTCTGCAAGCCCTTGAGAGCCTCCTTGAATTCCTCAGCCTGACGCAGCATCGACGCCATATTTCCAAGCCCCTTGAGTTTATCAAGCATATGTCACATCTCCCTGTTTTTCTGCATGATGCGAGTCAAATCCCGGCCCCCTAGTTTATCTGCTTCCCATCAACAATCACCTTGCTCTGAGGGAACGATTGCAGGGCACTCTGAACAAGCGGACTCTCGAGACTTGGATGAATCGCTGTCTCAGCCTTTGGGAATTCATCACTCCTGCTCAATCGTTCATCGGCTGACCTGTCAGAATCCTCATCCGTCCTTGCGTGGCCAGAATCTGCCTGCTCCCCGGATTGCGATGACGATGGCAATGCGCCCTCCGTCATCTGCGCAGTCGGCGTGCCAGCAGGCAGTGCTGTCCTGTCAGTGCCCTCCAGTCTTCGGAGCAGATCATGGGGGGTTGGCAGTTCGGCTGCTGCACACAGGCGGATGATTGCCATCTCAACTGCCACCTTTGTATTCGGGACATGAACCAGTTCGGCAAGGCACTTCACCAGAATCTGCCAGGCGCGCGCCAGCTCGGGCAAGGGCAAAGATTGACTGAGTGCTGCTCCACGCTCCCGAATGGCAGGAGAGAGCGTTGGGTCGTCAATTGATTTTTTTGTAAAACGGACAACGGATAACCAGTGTACTGTATCAGCAAGATCACCCAGGATTGCTTCCGGGTCTGCACCTGTCTGATATTGATCGACAAACTCCTCAAGAGCTGGTCCAATGCTGCCAGCCAGTATCAGTTCCAGGAGGTCCAGAATACGGGAGCGATCAGCAATTGACAGCATCTCCCGAACCTGTTCAGCCTGGACCCTGTTGCCGCTGTAGGCAATGGCCTGATCAAGCAGGCTGATAGCATCCCGAACAGAACCTTCCGAAGCACGTACCAGCAGTGCCAATGCCGCATCATCAATGTCGACCCCTTCGGCCTTCGCAATGGACATGAGATGCGTTGTCAGAGTCTCCGATTCGACTCGACGCAGATCAAATCGCTGGCAACGCGACAGGATTGTGGTTGGAACCTTTTCGATTTCCGTGGTTGCGAAGATGAAAAGCACATGCGGTGGTGGTTCTTCCAGTGTTTTCAACAGGGCATTGAAGGCATTCTTCGACAACATGTGAACTTCGTCAATGATATAGACCCGATAGCGGGCATCAGCGGTTTGATATCCGACGCTATCGATCAGGACCCTGACATCATCCACTCCCGTCCGGGAGGCTGCATCACATTCCATCACATCAAGGTGTTTGCCCTCGGCGATCTGTGTGCAACTCTCACAAATGCCGCAGGGCTCGGTTGTCTTGTCACCTTCTCCATCAGGCCCTGTACAATTCAGGCCCTTGGCGATGATCCGGGCTGTTGTCGTCTTCCCAACACCGCGGACACCGGTCAGAATAAAAGCATGGGCAAGACGATCAGACCTGAAAGCATTTTCAAGAATCCGAACCATACCCGGTTGGCCAACAATCTCGGAAAACTTTTGAGGCCGGTACTTCCGGGCCAGGACGATATAGGGTTCCGGGTCAGCCACGCTTACGGCCCCCTCACAAGCATCGGCTGCGAGTCCCGGCGTTCAGCCCAGACCGTGCCACCCTGCGGGATCTCTCCGACCACCACCCGATGTCGCTGGAGCGATATCGATCCAATTCCATCTCTTTGTGCCTCTGTCCCATGGCCTGTATCCATACCCCATGGTTGTCTGGATGCCCAATGACCACCGAGTCAGAGTCGGATTCCGTGAGGGGTGATTCAGCCCGGACGAGTCATCGTTACGGCTGCTTTCTCTCGAACCTGACCGGGTTGGCGCGCTGTCCGTCTGCCTCATCCCCTCGCAGCGTATTTAGGAAGAACTGCGGCCATACGCAACCACCCAGCATGGTGGTGACAGGTTTCCAATTCGTTCCATCAATCCATTGTTCCCCACACGGGATTGATTCTGGCTCAATCCCTCTCAGCCCAACCGGCAAAGATGCGCTCAAGTGCCACAACGATATAGTAGAGGATGATACCAAGCAGAGCGAGAGCGATGAGGACAGCGAACATCAGGGGGTAGTCGGCATTGATCTTGCCGCTGTCAAACAAATGGCCGAGGCCTTTGCCATGCGGCTCGACGATCTCCATCAGATTGGTACCGATAAATGCCAGCGTGACAGCGACTTTCAGTGCACCAAAGAACTCCGGCAGCGTCTTGGGGAGTGCAATCTTCCAAAAGATCGTCATGCGCGAAGCCCCGAGCGAACGGAGGATATCGCGGTATTCCGGCTCAAGGGTCGAGATGCCGATGGAAACGGACACTGCAATGGGAAAGAATGAAATTAAAAAAGCGATAAGGACAGTGTTCAGATCATCCATGCCAACCAGGATGAGGGCCAGCACCGGAACAACAGTTGCCTTGGGTATGGCATTGAAACCGACCAGAATCGGGTACAACCCCTCCCTGGCTACGCGCCAAATACCCATAATCATGCCAATGACTGTTCCGGCAACGACTGAAAGACCAAGTCCTGCAACTGTCCGCCAGAATGTATCCCAGCCATATCGAACAAACAGGTCCCAGTACTTGATATAGGCGGGACCGAGGTCTGAAGGCGAGGCCATCTTGTAGTTTGGCCAATCATTGATCCAGACAATCCATTCCCACAGGACCGCAAAGATGCAGAGTGCGACAAATGGAACGAGTGTCTTGCGGAGGAGGGGTCGGGACATCA
>JAPOSK010000114.1 GCA_026709725.1 Paracoccaceae bacterium
CGTGGTCTGCGCCATGCTCGCGGGACTGGGCGCGCTGGGCTGGTCAGGGCTGAAATTGAACTCGACGACCGTGTCTGCACCGCTCTACATCATGTTTCTGGCAGTCGCCTCGTCGGTACACATCGTTGTCGCTATCAGGCAGAACATGCATGAAACCTCCGACCGCAAGGAGTGGGTCAGGAAGGCGCTGACCGAACACATGTTCGCGATCATCGTTACCGGCGTGTCCACCGCAATCGGGTTCTTCTGTCTGAATTTCTCGGTTTCACCGCCGACCAGGCAACTTGGCAACATCGTCGGTGTCGGCGTCCTGGCGACAACTGTCTATACACTGACGCTCTTGCCGTCCATGATGATACTGCTGCCGGTGGGGCGGCGGACAAGCATGCCAATGGTGGGTCAAGCGATGGAGACACTGGCGGAATTCATCATCTCCAGGCGAAGGGTGCTGCTGCCGATAATGGCGGTTCTGGTGCCCCTCATGGCATCCGGTATGACCAGGCTGGTTCTGGAGGACAGCCTTATAGGCTATTTTGATGATCGCTATGAATTCCGGAGAGACGCGGATTTCATCGAAGAACGGTTGACGGGAATCATGAATCTTGATTTCCCGCTGCGGTCAAGCGAGCCGCAGGGGATCAACGATCCCGACTTCCTCGCGGAAATATCGGCCTTCACCCGCTGGCTGCGCGAACAGCCCGAGGTCGGATACGTCAACTCCCTGACAGATACCATCGCCAGGCTCAATATGAACCTGCATGGCGATGATCCGTCCTGGTTCAGGCTGCCGGATACCCGGACCGAGATCAGTGACCTCCTGTTCATTTACGAACTCAGCCTCGGCTATGGGATGGACCTGACCGACCGGATCGACATCAACCGCCAGATCCTGCGTTTGGGAGTCTTTGCGCCCCACGCAACCAGCACCCAGATGCTTGATTTAAGTCTGCGCGCCGGGATCTGGCTCAAGGACAATGCTCCAAGCCTGCAGAAAGCATGGAGTGAACGGAATCCGCACAGCGAGTTGATCACACCTACGGGTCTGGTTCATGTTTTCAACCTGATTTCATATCGTGACACCCGCAGCATGATTGCCGGGACCCTGCTTGCACTGGTTCTCATCTCCGGCATCATCATGCTCATGCTTCGAAGCGTCAGGATCGGCCTCATCAGCCTGATCCCCAACCTCATTCCGGCAGCGATGAGCTTCGGACTGTGGGGCTACGGCGTGGGCACGGTGACCTTCGCCATTGCGATCGTGCTGGCGGCAACATTGGGGATCGTCGTCGATGATACCGTCCATTTCCTCTCGAAGTATTCCCGGGCCCGAAGGGCAGGGCGGAGTTCTGAGGATTCTGTACGCTATGCATTCCACTCTGTCGGAATGGCCCTCGTCGTCAGCACCGCAAGCCTCGTCATCGGTTTTGCGATCCTGGCCCAGTCAGGTTTTGCCGTAAACGGAGACTTCGCCAAATTGACCGCGATGACGATCGCGCTGGCCCTGATAGCGGATTTCCTTCTGCTGCCACCCCTGCTGATCTGGCTTGAGAAGACAGGGTTGCGCTGGGAACGCCCCGACCGCGGGACACTGGCGTCATGAGCGCAGCGATGCTCCGGAAGTCGATCTGACATCCGCTGCACCATCATGACATTGAACGCCAAAGTGGCCTGAAAGGGGTACTGGTCGTTTCGCCCATGTGGGGTTGTGCGATCCTGCGTTTATGGATATGTGGTAAATGTATTTCATGTTGACCGAACGCAGGGGGAAAGGATGTCGCTTGATCAGCTGCTTGACTACTTCAAGGAGAATCAGGAAGATTTTGCACGGGATCATTACGGGAAATATGTTGTCATCCATAACCAATCCGTGGAAGGATTTTATGATAACCAGCTTGATGCATTTACAGAGGCCAAAGAGAGATTCAGGCCTGGGGATTTTTTAATTCGCCAGTGCATCAGACCCGATGAAGAGACAGTGGCTGTCTTTCATTCAAGAGCTGCCTGAAAGTGTCTCAGCACAAGACCGCTTTTACTGTCAAATAACCCAGGAATCGCCTCCGAGCTTCGGCATGAGGTCTTGATATCCGAAGCCTGTACTGAGTCCGAATTGGGGCAGATTATCAAACACAAATACCAGGCCATATGGGACACCGGGGCCAGTAAAACGGCAATATCGTCTCGGGTTGCCGACGACCTTGGCTTAATACCCGTCAATCAGATTGATGTTGAGACTGCCAAGGGGTCAATGAGAGCAAACACTTACTTGGTGAACATCTATTTGCCAAACACTGTTGCAGTGGCAGGGCTTGAAGTCTCCGAGAGCATCCTCAACGGTTGTGATATTTTGGTTGGAATGGATATTATCGGCATGGAGGATTTCGCTGTAACACAGAATTCAGGTCGCAGCGTGATGACCTTTCAGATGCCATCAACCCACTGCACGGATTATGTCCGGGAAATAGAAAGCGAGCGGAAGCCGATCAAAAAAGAAAGAAACCTGTCAGACGCCTCCGATAAAGTTCACTCCAACCCTGACCAAGCCCTGCCATGCTAGTGGTCAATCTTATACAGACCATTTCATCTGGACGGGCAGATGTCCAGATTTCTTGCTGCGATCATGCGACCAAGGAGTATAGAAGATTCAAGTCCTTTTCCCCGTGACCCCACGGAGGTGACGACACATGGGGCTTAAGGATATATGCAAGCATCTGTATTGTAATATCCACTAGGGCCCGTTGACACTCCCCCTGATCGATTCCGATTCCAGTGCTGTTCCGGACCCCGACAGCCCGCCAAAAATGGCGGCATCATCCGGCAGGCGCAGATCCATGAATCCGGGCGGACCCC
>JAPOSK010000125.1 GCA_026709725.1 Paracoccaceae bacterium
CTTGAGGCTGCGCACATTCAGGCTATCTACGCGTACGGTCCAAACAATGTCCAGAACGGGCTTTCACTGTGTGCAGTTCATCACAGGGCATTCGATTGTGGCGCATTCACAATCCAGGATGACGGAAGCACGATCAAGTGCAGTCAGCTGATTTCGGGGAGATCCTGCGTGGAGTGGCTGACTGATTTCCACGGCCAAAGGATTGCGTACCCACGCAGTCTTGAGGACCGCCCCAAAGAGGACCACCTCGCCTGGCACCGAAAATACCTGTTTCTGGAGTCCGACCAAGAAGCACCATGACGTGCGTGGACCATCCCGCATTCGGGGCAGCGGGACATTTGGCAATCGTGGGGTTTGCCAGTGCCGGATGATGTGCAGGGTCACCGATGCCGTTGACGGATGACAGGACGCAGCCTGATACCATGGCCGGATTGAACCTGTCACAGGTCAGGAAACCGGACATGACCCGGATTGTCGGCTGTTGAGAAATCCGGTCGCGGACAGAATCTCCAGTTTCAACCGGAACAGAAACCGACAAAAAGGTTGGGATGACAATCAATGGCTCGGCTCAACAAAAAGATTTGGGGCTTCATTGACACGAGTATGGTCAGGCAGAAGAGCCGGGATTTGCTCCGGGTTGTGTTATGGCATGGGCAAACCGGTTTGGCAGGGTTGACAAGGCGTTCAGTTCTCTACGCCAATGCCCTGGTCGAGACGGTGAGAATCAGTGCACTTCGTTTTGTCAGATCCCGACACATCGGCAAAACTGTTGGCAGTCCCGAAGTTCATTGACTTGTTAAGGCCAAGGTGCCTTGACGTTCGCTGTCAACAGGACCCAGCGCATCGGCGTCAGCATCCACTGAAATGGCCCCTGTCGACACATCTTCAGTATCAGTGACATCCTCTCTCAGTGTCGGGGCAGGTTTTTTCCATGCAACCAATTTTGAGCCAAACTGCCGATAGTAGGCAGGAACAAGGTTTTCCAGCTCATCAATAAACTTCGATTGCTGGATGAACTTGCCGCCCAGGCGCTTTGAGATAAACAAATTGAAACGCGAAGGAGCAAGGTGTTTGTTGTCAGGATTGGCAAGGCTGACATCTTCCATGAGGTCCTGGGCCAGATACTGTGTTGCGACATTTTTGCCAGGCCAATGGATCCGCACATAAAGGTCAGAAAAGTCACTGCTCTTTATCTGTCTTATGAGCCAGTTCAGACGTGCTGAAGTTGATTTTTTGTTTTGCGGTGCCCGCAATGTCATGCCAACATCGACGCATCGCCGGGCAAGGTCAGCGATGACATCAACAGTCCCGGCTGCATCCGGAATGCTGAATGAGGTTCGAAGCTGTTTTTCTCTTTGCAGGAGCAGCAGATCCTCCTTGATCCTTTGGCTCGGTCTGTCTCTTTGCGTTCTGCCGATTTTCACAGTGACGGGTGTTTCGGTCAACCGAGTGAGAATAAGTGACAGATCGCGTGTTTCCTGATGCCATGCCGATACGACTTCAACAGCGTCATTCGATCCCATGTCGATTTCACCCCCGGTTGAGATCAGTCTGTTGAGGAGAGTCCATTCTTTGGGCATTCTTGTGAAGCCTCGCACACCGGCACTTTCATGTGCCAAAAATCTTCGAAACTCATTCAGAAGGACTTTTTGGCTATCATCAGTGATACGATCTTGCTGATACAAGAGCTCGGCAGTTGTCAGGATAAACATCCATGACCAGTGAACAACAGGAATTGTTGAACGGCTGTTTCTGATACCTTCAACAGGATGGCTTGTTGGTGAAGTCGCAAATTGATTGGATATCGTGATAACACAATCAACTCCGTTCGCTTTCGCAAGCGCACGGTATCTTTCAATCTGGTCGGTCTCAATTCTGGACCCGCCGATTTTTGCCTCAACAAAGGCTTTCCACTCCCGCGGTCCAATCCTCAATACGATCAGTCCATCGGGTCTGTCCCGCATATCGCCTTTCAAGTTGACCGGCACGATTTCGCTATACGTATCTATCCTGGCGCGAACGCCAACACGATTGCCTGCGCTGGACAACAATGCGCGCCCCAACTCGTCAATCCTCGAAATGCAGGCCAAAGTAATCGATGCGGTCCGCCCTTCTTTGGATGTGTTTGAAAGGATCGGAAAAAGTCTCGAAACTTCACCCTGAGATAAAAAATCGGGAAGGGATGCGCAGCTCATGATTCACAGACTCTCTGAAATTATAGTGCACGGAACCCTACCAGAATGCCGGGAAGATCGTCAAGAAAGTGCTGGGCACCAACCTCATAAATGGTAACGGGGATCCGATCTCCTGGCACCCTGATGGCGGGATGTTTCCGGTCGCGGCCAGACGAAGCGTTGATCCGTGCGAACAGCGATGAGCAACCCCTTGCTCCGTTGGCTCGGCCCACTCTTGCGGGGGGAACACGATTGGACCGTGAAATGATGCCAAAATGTTCCCAGAGCAGCGACATCATGCCTCCTCTCGATTCTGGGTTTGCTCTGTATTTCTTGCAGCAGTGGTCTTTGCAGTCTAAACTTGTGTTCGCGCTTGTCGGAGTTGAGCGAACAAACTATACGGTGCCCCAAACTCACGAAAGGAAAAATCACATGAAACGCCTGAGACATCTCGCCCCCCCCTGGGCGCCGACGCCGGGTAGTACAGGATGTTTTGCCGAGACCAGCCCTTCTCTTGTTCAGTCATGCCTGAATTGCAAATACCAACAAACGGACAGGCGCTGGGACGCCAACGCCAACCAATGTGTTTCGGCCAGCAGCTAACCCGAACCTCCGGAACCCGATCAGCGCACATCCCCGATCCTGAACAGGTCTGACGT
>JAPOSK010000038.1 GCA_026709725.1 Paracoccaceae bacterium
CATGCGATTGAAGGGTTACGAAGACCCATTGCCTTGCACTCGAACCTTTTTGAGCAATTTCCACGGTTCGGATCAATGCGTCTTTCGGTGCCAACGACCAGGAAGAAGTCCTGCATCTGCTGTGGAGTCATTCCAGATCCGTTGTCGGTGACGACGACTTCGAATCCTTTATCAGATAGCGTTCCACCGTTTCGTGTCGCGAGATACCTGCCCATTGGAGCATGGACCGTCACTTCGGTTGCATCAGCGTCGTAGGCATTGGCAATGAGTTCGGCGATGACAGCCGATGCCTTGTCGTAGAGTTTGACACCAAGCTTGTCGACTGTAAGGCGGGAGATTCCCATCGAATAGTCAGAGGTCATGCCCAATCCCATCATTCATCCGGCAATGAGTCAATGTCCTGCCTATCGTGCCAGCCATTGTGGCGTTGGCGGAATCAAAGAACCCTGTTTTGAACCGAAATCCATCTGAAGAAGGCATGGGAGTCTTGGCTGCACTCTCAATCCAACTTCCGTGCCGCCAGCTATCATTCATCCCAACTGTCTTCAAGGCAAAGATTGATCCCGAACCCGTGATCAAATCCCCCGAATCCGCCGCAGGGACCCATTTTTCCAAAGCCCTGCCCCGATCCGCACCATGTGCCGGCGCGGAGTGATTGTCACGCATGCCGCAGGGTGACAGCACCCCTGGACCTGTCACAATCCCACAGTTGACACCGTCATCGACTGCTGTCGCTTGGATGACCTTGAGGCAGCGGCTGTCATCAGCATGGACGTCATCCCTTTCCCGATTGTCTCGCCTCCGGGGAGGGCTTGACTCGCCGCGATGTTCTCCCATTGTAGAGTGTCTTCAGGCCGCGATGACGAAACGGTCCAATCATGCCATCATCGAGATATGTAGGATGACAACTGTCAATCTGTCTCCCGGATCAGCAACCCCATCACCCGAATCCGGTGCCACGACCTCTTTTCCGACCTGTCCACGCCTTATACACCAGATGGAACAGATTGTTTCCTGGCTTCCAGTCTGATGTGTAACGCCCTGGGGTTGGACCGGAGTTCAGGGAGGATATTGCGCGCAGCCTCATTGGGGTGTCGGGAATTGCCCATTGCTGGAGACGCAGAATGCTGCGTGTTGTGTGACTGCAGTGCTATGGCCGTTGTGTCCTGAAGAGGATGGATGTGAGCAGTGTTGGGTCTTTGGTGCCGGGATTGCAGTAGCGTCGGTATTTTGAGGGGTGTCTGGCGTGGACATGGGGTCCCCTGAATGCGGTGAGGAGATGGCGATGCAGCCGACCGGGTCGGATGCCGCGGGCTTCGAGACAGACGAAGAGAATCGTTGTGAAGGCAAGGAGGAGGATGGTCCAGAGGCGGATGTGAAGCGTTGCGAGCAGAACAAAGGGAAAGATGCGGGCATCGACGAAGAAAAACCGTGGCTCGCGCTGTGTTTCCCGCCAGTAATTGATTTCGTCATTCATCAATCGGCTTTCATGCTTGTGGGCGTGTCCTTGTGCTTGTGAATGGGGTCGACCGGATTGGGTTGGGGCCGGGTCAGTCATGGCAGGGAATGCGACTCCCGGTGGATGCCGGGCAGAGCGCAGGGTTCTGGGAATGTGCGCAGAGGACCTGTGCGCGATTGATGATGGCCGGCCATGACCAGGGATCATGGTGACTGAGTTGAGTGCGCAGGGCGTCGTCAAAGATGACATGGCGCCGGGATGCCCGTCGGTGCTGTTGACCTGCGGGTGTGTGGAGAGACTGGGTCATGACGAGGCGGAGAACACTGGCAAGATCGAAGGCATAACGATGATAGTCGCGGCGCGGCACACCGTGGAGGAGCCGGGCAAGGCACTCACCCGGAGAATTGGCATGGGTCGTGGTGTAGACGAGGTGGCCGGTGAGAGCAGCGTTGAGAGCCGCGGTGATGGTTTCGGCATCGCGGGCTTCGCCGATGATAATGATATCCGGATTCCGGCGCAGGGCGGAGCGGACGCCCCCGGCGAAGTCGCCAAGGTGCTTGCCGATTTCCGATTGTCCAATGAGGGTTGTGTCGATTGAACCGGGGCCCTTGAGGTCGCGATAGGTGAACTCGATCGGTGACTGGAGATCGACGATCTTGCAACCTTCGGGTTTCTCGAAATGATGCCTGACCAGGGCAGCGAGGGTGGTTGATTTGCCGCAGCCGGTCGGGCCGGCGAGGATCACGAGGCCACCGCGGGGCGTCATGGCCCTGATCAGGGTCGGTGAGAGATTGATGGCAGTGGTTGTTGGTGTGGAGTTGGGCAGACAGCGCAGCGCGATCTCAAGACCATAACCGCCGCCCGCTTCAATGCCGGTTGCATTGACTCGAAAACGTGATCTTTGGCGGTCGTGACGCTGGATTTCATAGGCGAAGTCAAGAGATTTGCGTGAACGGATCTCAACAATCCCGTTGGTTGCCTGATAGAGTTCCGTCAGGGCCGACTCAATATCGGGCGGTTGCCACCGACGCCGGCCAAGCCGATAGAGCCTGCCTTCACAATGCAGGCGTGGGGGCTCATCGGTCTGGAGGGTGATATCAGATACGCCGGCATCGATTGCCGCAGTCAGGAGGGTTCGAACAGTGCGTGACGTGATGGGTTCATCGGGCATCATGGACGCGGGATGCAACGACGCCTCGCCGGCAGAATCGAAGGCGATCTCCGCTATCGGCATGGGTCAGCGATCATCCCTGTGGAGCCTGTCACCGTCCGGGGAGGAATGGAACCCGGCGACACGTTCCACCTGCAGGACCCGGTCCCCGATGCGCATTGTCTTGCCGAGGATTGTCGTGCCGAATGAGGCCTGTGAGAG
>JAPOSK010000262.1 GCA_026709725.1 Paracoccaceae bacterium
GGGTCCGGGTGCCATACTGGCAGAAATTGAAGCCCTGAAGGTTCGACTGCGCGCCGAGGGCATCTTTGATCTCCAGCGGGACAAATCACTTCCCGCCCTGCCTCGCCATCTCGGTGTCGTGACATCGCCATCCGGATCAGTGATCCGCGATATTATGCACCGGGTTGCAGATCGCTGCCCGCTCCCGGTCACCATCTGGCCGGCCGCTGTCCAGGGTGGCGCCTGCCCGACTGATATTGTCAGAGGGATTGAAGGATTTAACACGGTCCCGGAATCGGGTTGCTTTACGCGACCTGATCTTATCATTGTTGCCCGGGGAGGAGGGTCTTTTGAGGATCTCCTGGGCTTCAACGACGAATCGGTTGTCCGTGCCGCAGCGAACAGTGAAATTCCGCTCATTGCAGCCATCGGTCATGAGACAGACACAACCCTGATTGACAGCGCGGCAACCCGGTCCGCACCCACGCCGACAGCGGCGGTTGAGCTGGCGCTGCCGGTCCTGGCTGACCTCCGCCGGAGGATTCAGGAGTCCAGACAGATTATCATCAGAAACTGGTGCGGGGATCTCAAGAAAAGTCAGCAACGTGTTGTTGATATCGGCAAGAGGATTCCAAACACTGATTCTGTCCTTGCGCGGGAGACTCAGCATTATGATATGCTGGCCGAACGGATTCCGCGATCACTGGGTATCAGCCTTGATACCCGTCGCAACGGAATCACGCTTTTGAATCAGAGACTTCATGCACCGGGGCTGATGACCCGTCTGCATGAGCGTCTTGCGATATCACGACGGCAGATCAGGCCCGAGATGATCCACCGGTGCCTGACAGGGCTGCAGGACATTCTGGTTCAGAAAACGCAGGATGTGAACAGTGCTGTCGAGACGGTGATGGCACAGCGTTCAGCCCATCAGGGCAATCTGCGACGGCTGCTTGATACACTCGGTTATCGCAATACGCTGCGACGGGGTTACGCTGTTATTCGGGAAAACGGAACGATCCGTGACTCGCGCTCTGCGGTGCAGGATCCATCCGGTCTTGAAATTGAATTCCATGACGGCCGGATCTCCCTTCAGGACACAGCGGAAACCTGAGTGATTGTGAACCGCTCCCGGACATATCAGACGCGGTGGCGTCATCGGGCGACTGTCTTCTCGAAATGCATGTGAATCCTCCATGTCACTCCTCGACAGGCTGAGGAAACGTCTCAGCAGGTCATCCTCGGGGCTTGCAAGCGGCCTTGATGCCGTTGTTGCAGCAGGTCAGGATGATGAGAGAACGGAGTCCGACCTTCCTGAAGCGGTCCCGCCTGCATCCCGGGAGAGATCGGAGGGCATGATTGGCCGGCTTGCATCCGGTTTGGGGAAACTTCGCAATCCACTCAGCCGCCGCATGGACTCTGCCATGCGTGAGGAAATTGAAGAGTTGCTGATCATGGCTGACATGGGAGCGGAAACTTCCCGCCATCTGGCCGAAGGGCTGGCCGGGCGTCGCCTGGGTCGGCATGTGACAGCCGCTGAAGTCCGGCAACACCTTGCAGATGATCTTGCCGACCGATTGTCACGGGTTGAAATGCCACTTGCAACCGGTGCTGATCGTCCGCATGTCATCCTCATGGTTGGTGTTAATGGCTCAGGCAAGACAACCACGATTGGCAAACTGGCATCACGGTTCCGGAAGGCAGGACAGGCCGTCATGATTGCCGCCGCTGATACGTTTCGGGCAGCGGCTGTTGAACAGTTGCAAATCTGGGGCGAGCGGGTTGGTGTTCCGGTTGTGACAGGTTCGCTCGGAGCCGACCCTGCATCCGTCGCTTATGCCGGGTTCAGGGCGGCGCAGGCTGCTGGAGCTGACGTGCTGCTGATTGATACAGCCGGTCGCATGCAGAACCGCAAGGATCTCATGAATGAGTTGGCGAAGATCATCCGGGTGCTGAGAAAACTTGATGCTGCCGCTCCGCATCAGACACTGCTCGTTGTTGATGCAACCACCGGACAAAATGCACTCAATCAGGTTGCCGTTTTTCATGAAATTGCCGCGGTCAGCGGTTTGGTCATGACCAAGCTTGACGGAACCGCACGGGGTGGAATTCTGGTTGCGATTTCCGACCGCTTCGGCCTGCCAATTCATGCCATCGGCATCGGTGAGGGCGTGGAGGATCTCACCGATTTTGATGCCCGGGACTTCGCGCTTGCGCTCACAGCGTCAGACGCTGAGTCCTGAACCCGTGCGCTGTCTCATGAGCGTTGCCTGAACAGGATCTCCTGCGCTTTTTTGTCGGTCTGAAGTGCGCTGCGCTTTTCTTCGGCAACAGCGCGACCGGCGATCACTGCCGGACGGGAGCCGACGCGTTCAAGCCAGGTTTTCATGTTTGGAAATGCTGTAATATCCTGTTGCTGGCCCTCCCAGAGTGATGCCCAGGGCCAGATCGCCATGTCAGCGATCGAGTAGGCGCCAGCCACAAAGTCCCGGTCCTGCAGGCGTCTGTTGAGGACAGTGTAAAGCCGCGTGACTTCATTGCGGTAGCGGTCCTTGGCGTAGGGCAAATCCTGTGGTGGCTCCAGTGACGGTGCGTATTTGAGAAAGTGATGGGCCTGTCCCGCCATTGGGCCCAGACCCCCCATCTGCCACATCAGCCATTGCTCGATTTCGGATTTCTCGCGCTCATTTGTCCCATAAAATTTTCCGACCTTGCGACCAAGATACTGCAGGATTGCTCCCGATTCGAAGAGGCTGATCGCAGCACCATCCGGACCATCGTGGTCAAGCATGACCGGCATGCGGTTGTTGGGTGAAAGTCTGAGGAATGCCTCCTCGAATT
>JAPOSK010000608.1 GCA_026709725.1 Paracoccaceae bacterium
CCCGGCACGCACGCACGCAGAGATTGCACTGGATGCAGGCATCAAGATAGACATGCATCGCCACATGGCTTGTATCCGGCGGAGGTCTGCTTGTGGAAGCCATTCCGGGAAAGCGGCTGCTTTTGACGCCGGCAAGTGCAGCCATGTCCCAGAAATGTGACGATTGATCATGAGCCACTGCTTCAGGTGGCTGATCGGCAAGCAGCATCTCAATGACAGTCCGTCGTGCTGCCCGTGCCCGCTTTGTGGCCGTCCTTATCACCATTCCTTCCTCGACCTGCCTGATGCAGGATGCAGCCAGGACACGCTCCCCCTCAATCTCAACCATGCAGGCCCGACAGTTTCCATCCGCCTCGTAGCCGGGTTTTGGCAGATGACAAAGATGGGGAAGCAGGGTCTCCCGTTCTCTGGCCGCCTCCCAGATGGTCGTTCCTGCGGCTGCGGTACAGGTCCGGCCGTCAAGCCTAAAGGACACACATCCCCTGTTCTGATCCTCAACCATGCCCGGTCTCCTCCGGGAGGCACCCAACATCTTCCGGGAAATGTGCTTTGGTCAGAAGGATCGGGTTGGCGGCAGCCTGGCCAAGACCGCAGATCGATGCACTCATCATCGTGTCGCAGAGATCCTTGAGGAGGGGCCAGTCCCAGACGGGTTCCTGCATGAGTTTGACAGCTTTTTCACAGCCAACACGGCAGGGTGTGCATTGCCCGCAACTCTCGTCTTCAAAAAATCGGAGCATGTTCAGGGCGACATCCCGGATGCTGTCCCTGTCTGAAAGCACCACAATCGCGGCCGAGCCGATGAATGTCCCAAACTCCTGGAGCACATCAAAATCAAGTGGAATGTCTGCCAGTGTGCTGGGCAGGATACCTGCCGATGGACCCCCCGGCTGGTAGGCCTTGAACCGGTGACCCTCTGCCATGCCACCGCAGGCCTCGAGAATGTCGGTCATCGTGGATCCGGCTGGAAGCAGGTAGACACCGGGATTCCGCACCCGTCCCGAGACGGAATAAGAGCGCAGACCTGTCCTGCCGTTTTGCGAGACATCGGCAAGAACGCCAATGCCTTCCCGCAACACCCTCGCCACCCAGTAAAGGGTCTCAACATTGTTCACGAGCGTCGGACGACCAAAGAGACCGACCTGGGCCACAAAGGGCGGGCGATGGCGTGGCAGGCCGCGCTTGCCCTCGATCGATTCGATCATGGCCGATTCTTCCCCGCAGATATAGGCTCCTGCTCCCCGCCGCAGCTCAATGTAGCCTTGTGTGACCAGACCGGCACTCTCGAGTTCGGCAATTTCGCGCCGCAGAATTTCCAGGACAGCGGGATATTCATCCCGCATGTAGATAAAGCAGGTCTCAGCCTTGACAGCCCAAGCCCCGACGAGCATCCCCTCAAGAAAAAGATGGGGTGTCCGTTCAAGATAGTACCTGTCCTTGAATGTCCCCGGCTCACCCTCATCACCATTGACTGCCAGATAGCGCGGCCCGGGTTCTGCCCGCACGAATTCCCATTTTTTGCCAGTTGGAAACCCTGCACCGCCAAGCCCCCTGATCCCCGCATCAAGGAGCCGGCGCTGGATGGTGGCAAAATCACCATTCCGCCGGATGTCTCTGAGGCATGCATACCCCCCTGCGTCGCAGTAGGCAGAGAATCTCTCATAATCAGGAATACAGGCCGCTGTTTCCCCTGCCGCCAAGGCGGCATGAACACGCTCCGGTGTCGCATGATCAATGTGATTGTGGCCCATTTCAAGTGTGGGCGCAGTATCGCACCGTCCGATGCACGGTGCCCTCACGACCCGGACTGTCGCCGGATCAAGGCTTCGACGCAAATTGGCTATCAGATCCTGCGCGCCAGCCAGTTCACAACTCAGTGAGTCACAGACACGCAGCGTCAGTGGCGGCGGTGGATTCTCACTCTCCCTGACAACATCGAAGTGGGCATAGAATGTGGCCACTTCATAGATCTCGGCCATCGACAGCCGCATCTCTTCAGCCAGTGCACGGATGTGCCGTGCCGAGAGATGTCCATAGTGATCCTGGATCAGATGCAGATGCTCAATCAGGAGATCACGGCGACGGGGCCGATCATTGAGCAGCACCCTGATATCCTCAAGTGCTGAATCATCAAGTTGACGGCCTTTTGGTGTCCGGCGTCCCTTGCGCGTGGTAGATTTCCAGACCCCCTGATGATCACCCATTGCCATACATGCTCACCTCCTGCCTGCGCTTCATAATCTTCTTCCACCGGAATTCCAATGAACCGGTACACTGTCACGCATCGTCGGGATTGGTCATGAAGCACCTGACGGGCAGGAAATCATTCCACGACCGTTTTGCGGGATCGATCTGTTGAAATCATGCAGGCATGATTCCATATACGCACTCATGGAAATGCCGTCTCAATCAGGAATTCCTGATACAGAGACCACCCATGCCACCATCCCTGCTCCGGTTTGACCGTCAAGTGTTGCGCCGCAGGGTGGAATTCGGGTTGCCAAAATTAACCGCTGATTTGCTCAATGAGCTGTGACCAACACCCTGTCGGTGGCTTGGGTGCGGCAGCCAGGTGCAGGGCAGCCCCTCACAGTGAAAAACGGGACATGGCGGGTCATGATCGCCACTGGACTCCCACCCTGATTGTCATGCATCTCCCGTCCAGATTGGCACCCTGGAAGCATGGCACAACCCGTCGGCATCCCCTACCCATCCCCCGTCCGCACCCCCTCCGGCCAGAGCGCATCCAGCGGGAAGGTGATGGCATCAAAGGGGGGCTGCGAGACGGGCCCGTCCCCCGCCGGGGTCGCCGGCAGCA
>JAPOSK010000215.1 GCA_026709725.1 Paracoccaceae bacterium
GGGAGAAGGCGTCGAAGCATGCGCGCCTGCTGGAAGCGGGGGCGGCGCACGTGACTGCCGGCTACTCCGGAAAGCCAGGGCCCGTAGTCATGCTCAAAGGGCTCCACGAGTTCAGAAACATGCAACTCGGTCATAACCTCGCTCTCACAGGAAACGGAAATGGGTGAAGCCAGTAGGTCTTGGGTCGCCGGCAGGCCCCCGGCATACTCTTCGCCGACAGCCCGAGCATCCGGGCCGCCTGCTGGGTGTCCAGGAAGGTGGTGTCCTCCGTCATTCCCGTCTCCTCGTCTTCGATGGTCCCCGCCCGTGCCCAGGGCGGCGCGGACGCAAGTGCGACCATCGAAGCGAAAAAAACGGGCGCCGTGCATGGTCGAACTGCACCCCCCGATCGACCACCCAGGAGAGGACTCACGGGGACAGGAGAGGACAGGACGATGACCGGTCGCGGCGCCGGCCGGCCGGCGACCACCCCGTGGGGCCAAGAATCGGCACCCCGCTGCCGCCGCTTTCGGCGAATCAGGCGACTCGCGGACCGCGATTCGAAGGGATGGAATGGATGTTTGGGAACGCGGAGGTCCGGCGTCAGATGCCGCGGAAATCGCCGTCAGGCGGCCCGCCATGACAACCCTGCGTCACGGCCCCAGCTGCCGGGTGCCGCAAGCGACGGCGAGCTCCCGTGAACGCGATCACGGCCAGCGCCGCGCGCACGGGTCCTGTGCGAACCAAACGCCAAATGGTGAAGCAACACCGTCAGGCTCATCAGCCTGGCAGATCTCCTGCGTGGCCCGCAGGATATGTCCGATTGAAATCGGGGCCGGGTCTGCCTTCAGCCTTCCAGTTCCCGCGGCTCCACTTCCCGAAGTTCTATCGCCGCGTGTGCGCGACCTTCGAGCGCATTTGCCACTTTCTGGAGGACCGCCGCATTTTTCCTCATGGCATCCGCCATTGGAGGCTGCCCGGTCTGTTCCCCCAATGGTCCTCCGTACCTCAGGGTAACGGCGGCGTCTTTGTAGTGCCCGAGAGTCTCCCGGAGGTCCTCCAACGGAACGCAGGACGCCTCGGCGACCTTTTCCTTCCACTCGTCCGTAAGGCGGTTCCAAAGAATGACGAGGTCATGCTTCTTGGGGACAGATCTCCCCATCTCGTGGTCGAGGATGTGTTTGAGGCCGAGTTCGATACTGTTGATCCGCAAAAAGATCGGACCCAGGGCAAGGGCGAACATCACATCTCCCTCCGAGAGGCCCCGCGCCGGTGCCGTCGCAAGGCGGCCCATCCGGCCCTCTGTCAGCATCAGAGGTACCATCGGTGCCCACGCCGTGTCCGTCACATCGTTGTGCCGATCATCATGCAGCCGGCCATGCTGCGGTCGGGTGGCCTCGGTCCGGGCCATGCTATCCTCCACCGTCGGTGTTCAAACTCCCGACAGGGTACCGCAGCTTGAGGCCTTCCGTGGCTCCAGGAACAGACACTCAGCAATCAGGAAGCCGGCATATCCATGAAATCATAGTGGTTCCATCCCGCGGCTGAGAATGCTCAGGTAGTCGCTGTAGACATACATCCGGCCACGCTGCTTCCCCGTCACCTCCCGCACGATACCGAGAGCCTCCAGGTGCTGGATCGACTTCGCGATCGTCGGAGCGGAAATGCCCAACTTCCGAGCTGCGTCCGGGATTCCGACGATCGGCTTCTGCTGAAGAAGCTGGTGGACACGAAGCGCGGATGCCGCCGGACGACCAAGGCTCTCGATTCGCTGCCGATCAACGTCGAACAGGCTCAGAATCTCGCGTGCTGCCTCGGCCGCCTGCAGCGACGTTTCGGCGATGCCGTCCAAAAAGAACTCGAGCCAAATTTCCCAGTCGCCGCGCTGCCGGATCTGCTGAAGGAGGTCATAGTACTGTTGGCGGTGCGTCTTGAAATAGAGACTGAGGTAAAGGATTGGTTCTTTCAGGATCCCCTGCGTGCATAGCAGGAAGGTGACCAGGAGCCGTCCCAACCGCCCATTGCCATCGAGGAACGGGTGGATCGTCTCGAACTGGACATGCACGAGGCCGGCTTTGATCAGGGTCGGCATTTCGGGCATGTCGGCGTGGATGAACGCCTCAAGGTCCGACATGAGATCAAGGATCTGCTCGGGAGGCGGCGGCACGAACAGAGCGTTTCCAGGGCGCGTGCCGCCGATCCAGTTCTGTGAACGTCGAAACTCGCCGGGCTGTTTGGTGTTTCCCCTGCCTTTCGACAAGAGGATGTCGTGGAGCTCCCGGATGAGCCGGAGCGAGATCGGAAAGCCCTCCCGGATCCGGGCAAGACCATGGTTCATGGCGGCGACGTAGCTGGATACTTCCAGTACGTCATCAAGCGGCACACCGGGCGCCTCCTCACTTTCGAAGAGCAGGAGATCCGAGAGCGATGACTGCGTACCCTCGATCTGCGACGAGAGCACCGCCTCTTTCCGGACGTACATGTAGAGGAACAGCGGAGTGTCGGGGAGGACCGAGGTGACCCCGTCGAGCTGCCCAAGCGCGCGGCTCGCGCTCTCGAGCCGTCGATAGAGCCCTTCCATCCGCACGGCCGGGATCGGCGGCAAACGTGGGGGCACGAACGCTTCCGCCTTCTCCCCGGCCGTTGAGATGGTCACCTTCTGTCCGAGTCGCGAGAGTGCCTGTTCTGCAGCCATGATTGAGAAAGGATCCTTTTCCTGGCACTCTGACAACGAAAGCATAGCCTGAAATCCTTTCTTTGTCTCGAAGCTAATGAAAGGTTCCATCTGATGTCGGGGCATCCCGGGCTGAACGCCCGAGTGAAGGCGGCCCGGGCTA
>JAPOSK010000480.1 GCA_026709725.1 Paracoccaceae bacterium
CTTCATGATTCCGGCCGGTGGCGACATCAGGGGGCGCCGGCAGGGTGGTGGTGCCGTTGCGCCTGTCATCGTGTGTGCGGGTCCCGGCATGGCCCGGTTGCATGGCCCGGTTGCATGGGAAGGGGCCGCTGGGTGCGACCGAGGGCCTGGATCTGCGTCTTCTCATCCACCGGGAGGCGGGCGGCATGATCGGGCGGGTTCATGGAGATCCCGGGGCCATCATGGGGGGCCGGGCATCACGGGCCCCGGACCCTTGAGGACCCTGGGCCGAACCGGGGATCGTTGGCGACCCCCATGTCTGTCAGGTCGGGGCCCTGACCCCGGGGGCCGCAGGCCATGCCACCATCGATCATGATCATCGGGGGCAGGATCCGGTGCACGGTGGACACGGCCACGTCCAGGGCGGCGGCCGCCAGGTCCCCCTCCCCCTTCAGATGATGGGGGTCCAGTGGCTCCCCACCCCGTCGGATGATGGGGGCGGGGGTGGCGACAGGGCGAGATCGATGACGGCCCGGACCCGTGCCGGTGGTGCGGGCGCCCGTCCCCGGGCCGGGTGGCGTCATGCAGGAGCCCGTCCACGCCCTCGGCGAGGAAGCGGTCCCCGAGAGCCCGGATGATGGGCGGGGGTTGACCGGGAGGTGCCGGTGCGGCACATGGTCCCCGGGGACCGCAGCCGGCCCCGAGGGCGAGGATGATGCGGGCCCGCCAGACAGGCTTCCGGGGGCTCCGGCGGCTGTGGCGATCGCCTTGAGGCGGGGGGTGTCCTCATCGGTGAGGATGACGGGGGGACGGAGGATGGGTCGACTCATCGAAATTCCGCCTTGGGTTGTTTTCTGTGCAGGTCGCTCTTGCGGCGAGGGTGGCCGATCGGGACGACCGATCGGCACACGGGGGCGGGAAGGCAGGGATATGTTCAGGATTGACCACTAGGTCGAGGCCGATGTCTGTGCGCACCCTGTCACCGACCGTTCTTTCAAAAGGACACCGTAAACTCCACCCTGGTGCCAATGCACCCCGGATGGCACAGTGTACAGGGAAGAGCGAATGGATTGGATGTGCCTTCCGAGTCGCCGGGATTCAGGGGCTGAACAGTGTTCCGGAAACATGAATCAGGGAGGATTTGCGATACTGACCGTGAATTCCGCGACCATTCCTGCCGGTGGATTGGTTTCCACGGTTCAGATTGGATTATGCCTGTGGCAAAGAACATCGAATCAACTGTGTCCCATTGAAGGGAGGCGGGCAGAGAGTGGATAAATCAGCCAGACTCTTCCCGAGCATGATGATCTGAGCGCGCACTGCAACACCATCATGCTGGCCGCTGGCCAGTATGAACCACAGTTTGTGAATGGTCAGGTCGGTCAAATCACCGCTGAGATGGTTTCATTCAATGTCTGAATCGGGCAGATTTTCCCGTGTACGCTCATCCTGTCTCTGACAGTCTGCCGCCATTCGGGACCACAATCGGATGGGTCCGCATGTGGGCATGGTGCAGGAAAACTCTGCATGACAGCGATGCTTATTTTGTGGGGCCGGACTTTACAGTATCAATATCCTGTATTAGGATGGGCGGAATGCAGATGCTCCAGGGGAGATCGAGTCCTCTGGGAATGATTTGGACATCTAACCTGTTGGGCAGTCCGGGTGAGATTTGAACGACTAGAGATTGCCGGGTTCAAGGCGTTTGCCGACCCGGTCGAATTGGCTTTTGAGGATGGTCTCACCGGCGTCGTTGGGCCGAACGGCTGCGGGAAGTCGAACCTTCTTGAGGCAATCGGCTGGGTTATGGGCGAGACGCGTCCCACAGCGGTCCGCGCCGATACGATGGATGACGTCATCTTCAGCGGGGCTTCCTCAAGGCCTGCCAGAGGTCATGCTGAAGTCACCCTCAGGGTTGGCCTTGACAGTGCCATTGCGCACCCTTTTGCCATTGCTGCGGGCTTGGTTGAAATTTCACGCCGCATTGACCGAACAGGAACATCAACATTTCGCCTGAACGGGCGCGATGTGCGGCGTCGCGATGTCCAGTTGCTTTTCGCTGACTCTGCATCCGGGTCCCGGTCAACAGCCCTGGTCAAGCAGGGGCAGATTGCCGATCTGATCAATGCCAGCCCGATCGCTCGCTCAGTCATTCTGGAGAATGCTGCCGGGATTTCCGGCCTGCAGCAGCGTCGGCATGAGGCCGAGTTGAAACTCGACTCCACCGAGAGAAACCTGGAGCGTGTCAACGACCATATTGAGCAATTGCAGAAAAGCCACAATATTCTGCGACGCCAGGCCGGACAGGCAAAACGCTACCAGAAAATCGCTGACCGGATGCAGGAGATGGAGATGGTCCGCCTCTATCGAATCTGGCGTGATGCAGAAGCGGCCGCTGGCAGGGCCGGGTCAGACCATGACAGACAACGTGCCGCGCTTGCCGGGGCGGAGACCCGTCTTGTCGGAGTCAGGCACCAGCGCGAAGAAAGTCAGGCTGTTCTGGAGCCTTTGCTCGGTCAGCAAACGACAACCAATGACCGGCTGCGACAATGCCGCAGTGATCTGGAGGGGCATGATGGCAAGGCCCGCGATGCCAAGCGGACAATCCATACACTTCTTGCTCAGCTGGGCCAGATCGACAAGGATCTGGTTCGTGAAACCGAGCTTGCGTCTGATGCCGGAAAGTCAATGGAGCGGATCAGGACCGAGCAGGTGCAATTACAGGAATCCGTCGTGAATTTCGCCGGGGACATTGCCGCGGCCAAACAGCGTTGTGCCGAGGCCGCTGAGGCTCTTTCGCCATGCGAGCGAGGGTTGGACGGGTTGAACCGTGCC
>JAPOSK010000432.1 GCA_026709725.1 Paracoccaceae bacterium
AACAGATCCGGCGTCTGGCGGGCGAGTTTCCCGGCGCGACCGTCTATCGAACATCACCATCCGGACCGACTGTCCAGATTGCCCCGGCGCCTGCCTGAAAGATGGCGGCGCCAGGAATTCACGTCACGGAGAATGTATCATGAGAGTTTCCCACTTCACCTCTTATCTCGTTGCTATGGTCGCCTTGTTGGTGATCTCTGGCCTATCGGTCGGCACCGTCTACGCCGACATCGCCAAAGGGCAGAAGAACTACAAGCAGAAGTGCGCGACCTGCCACTCTCTTGAAAAGGGGAAGACCGGTCTGGGTCCCAGTCTGTACCGGGTCGTTGGCCGAAAGGCAGGAGCTGATGCGAATTTCAAATACTCGAAAGGGATCAAGGTGGCGGCCGAAAAAGGCCTTGTATGGGATCGCGAAGCATTGATCGCCTACATGAAGAATCCGCGCAAATTCCTGCGCAAGTTTGTTGGTTCGAAAGTCAGCAACAAGATGACGAACAAGTTCAAGAAGCTGGAGTTTCGTGAAAACGTGGTGGATTACCTTGAAAGCCTCCAGAAAAAGTAGCGGGCATTCAGGATGCCGACCAGACGCTTGGGCGGATCACGCGCTCATGGGAGGCTTGTGGCTTGCCGGTTTCCGACATGGGTCTGAAACGCAACAGGAAGCGTCAGGCGCAGGCCACATCGCTATCGTTGCCGACCAATTCCTTGTATTCCGCCATCGTCCCAACCCTCGCGGGTGCCAAGGGCCAGGGAATTCACCCTGACGAGGTTACCGATTTCCTCCGCCAGGACCAGATCACGCTGTCTCGTTCAGCCTGACAGCAGCCACGCCGCAGCATTCCGCCTGATAAGCCGAAAGTCACCGCGATCAATGCACCGCATCCAATCGTGAGCTGTACGCTCTCAGTGCGTGAAAACCAGAAAGACAGTACCGGCCACTGGATCACGCTTCCAATTTCTTCCTGCAACGGCGTCTCTTTCATACAAGATGAAGCCACCGGAAAGGACGGGCCAAGTCGATCTTCCACGAAAGTTGGGCTTTCTGCCATTGACTGACGATCCGATGCGCCTGTTCCTGCCGCTCAAGCAGACTTTCCTCCAGAACTCTAATGGGCAGGTGCAAGGAGTACGAGGACGCTTGATGCGCATTCAGTCAATCGCGCAGGATGCTCTGACAAATATCGGGTGACTCTCAACCCCATGATACGCCTGCCTTGAACCAGAAACCTGCGGAGAGTCCATGGAAGCCTCCGAGATCAGCGCATCACAGGTTTCATTGGCCAACAGACCTGCGACAGCCTGCGGTCGCAGCATGACACGCGACTTCAACTACAATATAGAGCTTTGCTTGCGCTGAAGCGAATTGCGGGTAGGGCACAAACCCGACAGGACTGGATCAATGAACTTGTTCTTCAAGCCGAAGAAGCTGGAATATTCGCCGAACGAGGTATTTCCGGCAATCGACCGCGACCGGATCGCAAGAGACCTGGATTTGGTTGCGACCGGCGCCCGGAACGGAAGGGATGACATCCCGGAAAGCGACCGAGCGGGTCTGGACGCAACCGAAAACACGGTCGTGAGTAAAATCGAGGAAATCCGGCGCGAAGGTCTGTCCCGTTTCAGAGAAGAGGTTCGGGTTTACAGGGATCGCATCGGGCGGGTCGACGGCATTGACGATGACATCCAGGCCACGGCCAACAAGGCAGAAACTGACTTTTCGGCTGAAATTTCCAGCCGCCGGGAGCAAGTCAGAGTCGCGCAAAAAAACTACAATGAAATTAAAGATGAACTGAGAACATTCCAAGAAAAAAACAGAATCGGGCGAACCCCACACGGTTACAAAGGTGTCCCACAATTCCTCATAATCACTGCTTTGATTATAGTGTTTGAGTCGTTCATAAACATGGTATTTTTCGCAGGTGGGCATGTAATGGGCCTCATCGGAGGCTTTATGACAGCGTTGGTTGTTTCGATCGTAAACATAGGGAATTATATACCAAAGTCACAATTATAAACTTTTCTTGATTTGAATCGAATATCAGAGCAAGGGGGAGTTCTGATGTCGGGTCCAGGAAAAAGCTATCGCAAGGGGATCAGCCTCGTCAAGCTCCTCAGGATGTTTCCTGATGATGACGCGGCTCGCAAGTGGTTCGAGTCCAAACTCTGGCCGCATGGTCCGCATTGCCCGAAGTGTGGTAGCTCCAACGTCCAGAGCAACATCAAGCACAAGACGATGACGCATCGTTGCCGTGACTGCAATTCCGGCAAGAGTCGGACCATGTTCAGCCTCAAGACCGGCAACATGATGGAGGGATCCAAGCTCGGTTATCAGACATGGGCCATCGCCATCTATCTGACCACGGTCAATCTCAAGGGCGCTTCGTCAATGCGTCTTCATCGTGATCTGGAAATCACACAGAAATCCGCATGGCATCTGGCACATCGCATTCGGGAAGCCTTTGACGGCTTCAATCCGATCTTTGATGGCCCCGTAGAGGCTGACGAAGCCTACTTTGGCGGCAAGGAAGCCAACAAGCACTCCAGCAAGAAACTGCGCGCTGGTCGTGGCCCTGTCGGCAAGACAGCCGTTGTTGGCGTCAAGGATCGTAGCACCAACCAAGTGACGGCCAGGGTCGTTGAAAAGACCGACGCAGAGACGCTGCAAGACTTCGTGACGGATCATACTGAAGAAGATGCTACCGTTTACACCGACGAAGCGCTGGCCTATCGGGGGCTTCCGCGCAAGCATGAGTCCGTCAAGCACAGTGTTGGTGAATATGTCCGTGAACAGGCCCACACGAACGGCATGGA
>JAPOSK010000177.1 GCA_026709725.1 Paracoccaceae bacterium
GGTCGAGGCCTGTGACCTGGTCATCATGAACCCGCCCTTCACCCGGAATGACATCCGCAACCGCAGCCTGCCGGTCGCCGTGCGCACGCGTGTGCAGAAACGCGAAGTCGAGCTGGCGGGCAAGACTTCCGCCCCGCTCCATCAGGAGGCCATTGATCAGTCAACGATCTTCACATTCTTTGCCCCGATCGCGGACCGTCTGCTCAACCGGTCGGGAACGGTCGCGATCGTGCAGCCGTTCACAGCCTGCACCGCGCCCGCCGCCAAAGGCCACCGACGCATCCTGTCCGATCCGGCCCGCTTCCAGTTGGAACTGGTGGTCACGAGCCACGACAACCGACGGATCTATTTCTCGGAGAACACGGACATCCATGAATCCCTTGTCATCGCCCGCCGCCCTGCACCGGGCGTGAAGCCCAAGCCCACCGCCTTCGTCTCGCTCGCTGACAACCCGACCAGCCCCAGCGAGGCCCACTTCCTTGCCGAAGCCATCCATGCCGCCCTTGACGGCGACGAGACCCTCTTGAGCAATTACGGCACCATCGCCTGGGCGGACCCCGAGCATGTGCGCGACCGGCCTTGGACTGCGGCCTGCTTCTATGATCCAAGCCTGGCCGCGGCCTATGACACCTTGAGAGCCAATCCAGCCCTCGCTGCTCTCGGCCATCTTGCGGCGGTTGGGCCGGAAGGGCGGCGAATCCGGGATGCCTTCAGCAAGGCGGGCCAGCGCCAGTCTCCCGACATGCGGGCACTCTGGACGCACAAGTCAGCCCGGCAGATCACCATGCGGACGGGACCGGATGAATTCCTGGTCGTCAAGTCAGGCAAGGCTCGCTACGCCCATCACCTCTGGCAGAAGCGGGGCCATCTGCTGCTGGCCAATCGCCTGTGGCTGAACCTGACGCGGACCCCGGCGGTCTACTCGGACGCGCCGATCCTGGGCTCGGCCTTCGTGCCCGCCACACCGTTTGCCGATGATCCCGTGCCAGTGAGCAAGGCCTGGTGCGTGTGGCTGAATTCCACGATCGGGATTCTCGCCTTCCTCAACATCCGCCAGAAGAAACTGACCTATCCGAGCTTCTCCCTCGATGGCCTGCGTTCCCTGCCGGTGCCGCGGCCGGGCGCCTGCGACATCGCGCGGCTGGCGGCGGCCTATGACCAGCATGCGGAGATCGTCCTGCAACCGCTGCCCGCCATCGACACCGATCCCGTCCGCCGGGCCCTGGACGAGGCTGTCCTTGCGGCGGTTCCCGATCTGCCCGC
Source organism: Paracoccaceae bacterium (assembly GCA_026709725.1). Lineage (GTDB taxonomy): Bacteria > Pseudomonadota > Alphaproteobacteria > Rhodobacterales > Rhodobacteraceae > MPNP01. Next base: position 1,264 of record JAPOSK010000177.1, read on the forward strand.
CGAGGCCCTGGACGGCTGGCGGCAGGCGATTGCGCTCGAGCCCAGCGTGAATGCCCGGAAGGAGCCCTTGCAGCTGGCGTGACGGCCCATCCGCGCATGACTGGTCGCCTGACCCCGTATGTGCATGCCAGAGGCCCTACATACGCCCGAGCAGGGCACGGCCCGAACACCGCACACAGCACAGACCGTCTCACAGGGTCACAGGAGAGCATTTGGGCGGGCTGTGGATCCACTTCCCTTTTGCGTCACGGATGCTGATCACACTCTGCCGCATCCCCGGGGTGGCTGGATGCCCTTGTCGCCCTGCAGATGTTACTTCTCATGATCGTTTCCTTATTCGGCGACAATCCCTGTATAACTGCCATGATGTCTTGTCTGGAGCAAAGCAATGAGAACCTACATGACGCCTGATGGGGCCGCAGGCCAGGACACGCGTTACAGCATCGAAGAGAGTGCCGACTCGCACCTTGAGCGGATGTTCATGCAGCATGCAAAGTGGCAGGCCCTGAAATACAGTGTAGGACGCACATCGAACTTGGGTGCCAGTCGCGGCGACACATTGCGGTTCCAGTCCCAACGGGCTGAATGCAATGCCGCCGTCAACTTTCATGCCGGACGGGCTCTGGACCTTGCCATGCAACTGGTCTTTGCTGTGGTTGCCGACCGGATTTTTGGGAGAAGGTCCGCCGCCGTGGACGGCACGAAGACTGAAAAAGAGCGTAGAAGGCACCACCTGTATTGGCTCTATAATCGAATTCTTGAGGAAGCAGCAGACCGCAGCGACCCTTTTGGGGCGGACCTCAGGCAGGCCTTTGACGATGCCTATCAAAGAGCATTGCATAAGGGCGTTGTGGATGCGTTGTGTGATGACAATATCATCGGGTCATACGTTCCTCCAGAGGATCAGCCATTTCGTACTATCTCTGACAAATCTCTTCAGGATGGCGTGGAGTTGACAGTGGATCCGAAAAAAACAAACCTGCTTGCCGAGGTGTTTGGACAGAACACGCCGACCCCTTTTGACAAGATGCCACTCCGAAACTTTGACGACTTCCTACGGAAGGCTGACAAGTCATATCTGGGCGAAGGCCCAGGCTTGAATATGAGGGGCAACGATTATCATGCACGGGATCAGGAACGCTTCAAGTCCTACGCAAGGGCCGGCACCGAATTCTTCGGGCGTCTATGCCGGGAAATTGTCACACTGGCTGACCAGCCCGGGGTATGGCATGATGAGCTGGCCAGGAGGTTCTTTGAGCAGCGCACCTACATCGTTGGCAGAAAGATAAAGACCCTCATTGCGCAGAATTTTCAAGATACAGCCCCGGCACTCAAGACCATCGATGATCTCAAGCCCCTGACCTTTGAGGCCTGGCGTGAGCAAAATCTACCCTTGACCGGGCGCAGTTGTAAGCCCCCGCACCGAAAACTTTACCTTTGAATCTCTTGAGAACTGGAGGTAAGCGGGATGAGCGGCCGCCCAGCACCTCATGACAGCTCTGATGACCCTGCATCGGAGTGCGACGGTCGAGGGGTTCCTGGCCGG
>JAPOSK010000529.1 GCA_026709725.1 Paracoccaceae bacterium
AAAAGGCCGTTGACTGCCTCTACGAAGGTAGCTGATAACGGGGGCAAGTAGTTACGTAAAAACCTATGATCCGCCTTTCTCGACAAGTTCTAAAGTGTGTGATCACATCCGCAACAACGTGTCGGATTGGATTGAAGAAGCAATCAAAATACGCAATGATTGCTGAAGGTTAGGCAGTGTCGGATTTCCCATACCAAATCGGCCTGTTGGGCGATTGCGGACGTTACAAGGAACGACTTCGTTCAACTTTTGAGCAGCGGTTTGAGGATCTCGGGTTTCAATTGAGTGACTTCCGACTGCTCTGTGGAACAGGAATTGCCAAGCGGAATCGGCGGGCACCATTTGCCGCCATGTATTTCGGTCATGATGACGCCCACAATGACAATGCAGAACTGCTTGAGGATGTTCTTTCAGATTCTCCGGTTGTTCTGCCGGTTGTGGACGATCTTTCCAACTTCTCTGCAAAGGTTCATCCATTAATCTGGCCCATAAACGGTGTGGAAATTGATCCTCATGACACAGGATTCGAGCGGGATGTCGGGGCAGTCATCGAGAGTTTTCGATTGCTGCGCAAAGATCGCAGGTTATTTGTCAGTTACAAACGCGACGATGCGCGACAGATCGCGGTTCAACTGTATGAAGCCTTGGATGAACGGGGTTTCGATGTTTTTCTGGATACCCATGGCGTTCCGCCAGGAGAGGATTTTCAATCCGTCCTGTGGCACAGACTGGCGGACAGTGATGTGGTTGTTGTCCTAGACGCGCCACATTTCTTTGAGAGCCGTTGGACACAAGAGGAACTGGCCCGCGCCCATGCCACCAGTGTTCAGGTACTCCACTTGCTGTGGCCGGGCAGAACAGCGTCTAATGAGGCGGCCTTGAACTCATTCCTTCCGCTCAAAAACAGCGATTTTTCAGGCCAGAAAATTGATGATGAAGCCCAACTGGTCGAAGGAACTGTCGAAAAAATTGCCGTTAAAGTGGAGTCACTGAGGGCCCGTGCCTTGGCCGCCCGCCATCGTTTTCTTGTTGATTCGTTTTGCAAGCAAGCCAGATCCCTGGGATTTGATATCGAAGTTCAGCCAACAAGGCATCTGGTGTTTCGGCGGCAAGAGAAAAAGGGAGTCGTGACGCCTCTTGTGGGCGTTCCGTCTGCAGAACGATTGCACGAAGTGCATCAGGCTTTCGATGACACTGTTATCGCTCCAGATAGTGTGTGGGCCTTGTATGACAACCGAGGGTTGCTTCCCATAACAATTGATCACCTGAACTGGCTGAACGTCAGCCTGCCGGTGAAAGCCATCAGTACATCTGATGTCGCGAGGGAACTCAGGAATGAGGCCCAAACATGAAGGTGTTTCTTTCTGCAAGCGTTCCGCTGCCCACGCGTGACCCTGTTTTTATGGAGACGGCTGATGTTTGTGCGATCCGTGAAGCCATCAAATCAATGGTCTTGGTGCTTCTTGAAAGAAACGGAACTCTCGTGTTTGGGGGGCATCCCGCAATAACCCCGCTCGTGCGCTTGCTCTTTCACGAAGCTGACGTGTCTCCACGTCAACATGTCACGCTGTATCAAAGCAGATTTTTTGTGAACGATTTTCCGCCCGAAAACGAGGCATTTGAACGGATTGTGATTGTTGATGCCGTTGCCAATGACCGGGAACAAAGCCTGTTCGAGATGCGTCGCCGAATGATCACGGAAACCGACTATACGTGCGCCGTGTTCATCGGTGGAATGGAGGGTGTCATTGAAGAATTCAAACTTTTTAGGGAATTGCAGCCGGGAATTCGTTTGTTGCCTGTTGCATCTACCGGTGCAGCTTCTCTCAACTTGTATGAAGGATACGGTATCGACACTCCAGAATTGAAGTCGGAACTGACTTACCCGACTCTCTTCAGGAACGTTTTGGTATAATTCGGGTTTCACTGAGAATTGTGTTAAATTGCACGCTAAGAGGCTGAATCACAAGTCCTTGATTTCATCATTCCTTTTGTTTTCAATTGCTTGCGTTGTGCACGAGCTGCCGGATCAGGAGGCGGCAGGCGGCGGGTTGTGCGACTTTCAGCGCCCAATGGCGTGGTCTCTTTGGCGTCATGTGGCGTCTGGCCGGCGTTTGAGCATCCGGCGGATCGTGGGTCGTGATACGGAAAAGACTTCAGCGGGTTCACTGATCGAATGTTCGCCGGTGTCGTGCATGCGACGCAACGTGCGGGACTGTCGGCATCGACATTTGCCATTGCATCAATCGGAACCATGCGGACCATTCCCGGCTTGGAGCCAAGGCATCAGGGGTTGACACCGGATCAGGATATGGATCCCGAAAAGCCGTGGGCGCAGTTTCCTTTGCCGACCCGTGCAACATTGACGCCTTTCGCGCTGATTTCGATAGGTTGGGCCGAAGTTCCAGAGCTTTTCGCCCAAAAAGTGCATTTGCCCCTTGTATTCCGGGAATAAACGGATTTCTTTGGTCGAATAGTGTGGCCATGCAAGTCAATTATATTTAGTGACTGCCAGAGACCCCCACTTCTGTCACGCCAACGCCCAGAAACCGGCACCGCGATGACCCCGCCGGGCTCCTGATTCCGCCCCCGGCGGCCAAAATCAGCTCCCCATCAGCGCCCCATCATTTCCATTGGGGGCCCGAACGCCATCCGGGCGGCGCCCTGTCCGCGTCCAGGATGCACCGCACCCTGCCCGAGGCGGGCCTCTCCCGATCCGTCTTCAGTGGGTGGGCCCTAGGGCCCGTTGACATCCACCGCCCCGCAATCACCCCGGCCACCCGATCGATGAGGGCCGGGACGCCCACC
>JAPOSK010000014.1 GCA_026709725.1 Paracoccaceae bacterium
CGTTGGGCTTTCCATCAGGCTCATCACCCGCAGGCCCGGCAGCCCACTGACGTCAAGCCGCCACTTCCCCGTGCCGTCGCCGAAGGAGCCCTGCCTGTAGGGCCAAAACAAGTCATCGCCCGCCTCCAGTCGCTGTGCCGTGATTTGGTATGCCCCGTCACTGCGCAAGTTGAGCCCAACGCTGCGCGAGGAACCCTGATCATCCAGACCGTCAATCTCGATGGAGGCGCTTTCCCGAGCGGAGTTGATGAGTCGAAGGCTGCTGACCTGACGCCAGTTGCTGGCGGGGTTGAAGGTGGCCACTCGGTGCTTGCGTTGCCCGCGAAACTCGGTCAGGGGCGCCACATCGTGCATGGCTGTCAGGAAGCCGTCCTTGGTGCGGGCGTACGCCAGCGCTTCGATGTCCAGATCGGACTCGAACTGCAGCAACCAGTCGCTGCGCCCGGCCCCTATGCCGGCGGCCAACCCCTTGGCGGGGTTGCCCGCCTCGAGGTCCTGGGAGTTGAAGTGCCTCGTTTGGCGGGCGCCGATGTCCAAGGTGATTGGCGCGTGCAGCCAGCCATCGTCCTCCCGGGCGTAGAGGCGCACCGTGCCGGCTTCGGCACTGTGGTTGATGACGCGGACGAAGCCCTGCGCCTTGGTGTTGGCCGCTGACAGCAGCAGCGGCACCAGCGCCGCGTTCGCCTTGGCGTCCGGCGCATGCAGGATGTAGCCGCCACGTTTGTCGCTTGTCACCTCGACCCGGTAGGTGCCGGGTTCGAGGCGGGTCTTGAACAGAAAATTGCTGCCGTGGCCACCATCCGGACGGTATCCACCTTCGATTGGATTGCCCTCCTCGTCAAGCAGGCGCCCGGAGGTGTCCAGCGAACCGCTGGTGAACAGCCTCAGGTCCATCGCTTCCGCAAGGTCCAGCCGGAAGGCATCGACGTCATTGCGGTAGGAGATCACGCCCTTCCGGCTGCCGCCGACGGGCAGGGCCAGGGCATCCTCCAAAGCCCTTCCGTGGTCATCCTCCAGCGTCCCGGCTACGCCGCGGGCATTCAGCGCGTGCATGGTGGTGTCCAGCGAACGATGGTCCAGCGGATTGTATTCCAGCGAAACGATCCAAAGGCATCCGCTGCGGCTTAGCCCTGCCAAGGGCGAGACATCCATGATCCGGTTGTTGTTAAGGTGCAGTTGGCAAAGGCCGTCCAAGTCCGCCAACGGCGAAAGGTCCTCGATTCGGTTGCGGCCCAAGCGCAGTTCGGTCAGCAATGTCAGGTTCGCAAGCGGCGCTATGTCGGCAATCCGGTTGCTCCCCAAATCCAGAATCTGCAGATCCGACAGCATCGCCAAGGGCGCAAGGTCGGCGATGGCGTTGGACTGCAGGCGCAGTTCATATAGGTGGGTCAATCCCGTGAGGGGTGTCAGGTCGGAAATCAGGTTGCCATCCAAGCGCAGGCGCTGGAGGTAGGTGAGGTTGGCCAACGCCGATGGATCAGCCACTTTGTTGCCATCCAAATACAAGCTCTCCAGCTCGGTCAGGCGGGCAAGCGATGAGATGTCGGCGATTTGATTGTCGCTCAGCTCCAGCGTCTCCATGTGGATGAGCCCGGCCAGAGGCGAAATTTCCGCAATCTGATTGTTGTTCAAGCCCAGCAGGTCAAGGGCCGTCAGGCCCGCCAGGGGAGACAGGTCCGATATGGCGTTGTTGTCCAGTCGCAGGCTTTCCAGTTCAGCTGTCAATCCGGCCAGGGGAGCCAGGTCGGCAATGAGATTGGATGCGAGATTGAGCTCCGGCAAGTGAACCATTCCCTGGAGGGGGGAGATGTCGGCAATGGCGTTGGCGTCGAGGTGGAGCGCCCAGGACAAGTTGGTCAACCCGGCCAAGGGTGAAATGTCCGTGACTTGATTTCGGGCGAGCTCCAATCGCTTCAAACCGGCGGCCTGCTCCAGGCCAGCCAAGCTGGCGATGCCTTGGTCGTTTGCCCTCAGGATGGCTAGCCTGGCCATCTCGATTGCCGTGATGGCTTCGCCGGGCGCCTTGTCCAGCGCCGCCTCCACCGCGGCCCGGAGATTGGCATCGGCTATCGCCACCTCCTCGCTCTCCGCATCCCTCACATTGAGCACGTACTCCGATGACCCGCCCTCAACCTGGATGAAGTAAGTTCCTTGATCGAGGTGTCGGCGAATGTCGTGACTCGCCCTGGACTGGTTTGAACCGGGTGCCGTCAGCAGCTTGCCCGCGGCATCGAACAGCCGGAACGCAACGTTGCTGTAGTTGCTTGCGAAGATGACTGCCTCGACTGGTGAGGCAACCTCCAGACGAAAGAAATCCCGGTCGTCGCCAGGGTTGATTGAGCCCTGCGCAAAACCGCCCACCGCGATGGAGGAGGCTTTCTCGGCGTGGTCGCCGTGGTCGTCGTCCTGAATTTCAACCCAAATGCGGCCCTCGCTTTGCCACAACGCCGGAATGTGCTCGTTGACCGACACCGGGCTGAGCGGGTTGTGCCTCAGGTCAACCTCACCGGTTAGGTCGATGTTCTCCAGCAGCGGAGAGATGTCGGCGATGGCGTTGTCCTGAAGGTGCAGGCTCTTCAAGCGTAGGGTTGCGCGGCTCAAGGGCGACAAGTCCGATATCCGATTGGCGCCCAAGTCCAGCTCCCTCAGCTCGGGCATCCTGAACAGAGCCAGCGGCCGCAAGTCCGATATGAGGTTGGAATCAAGGTTCAGGTGCTGCAGACGGTTCAGGTCGGCCAACGGGCGCAGGTCGGAAATGGCGTTGCCGCTGAGGTCCAAAGCCTCCAACCCTGACAGTCCGGACAAG
>JAPOSK010000588.1 GCA_026709725.1 Paracoccaceae bacterium
CCGCCCGCTCCCTGCATATTCCGCAGCCACCATGTCCTCGACAGACAGACCATTATAGCCAGGCATATGGGGGCAGTTGCACCAGACAACACCCGGCAGGGGAGTCTTGAGCCACCACATGCCCCACGCGCCGCCAATCCGTCGTCGTGCGGCGCGATCAATCTTCCTGTAGGCATCGGGGCTGGCGTATTCGAAAGCCTCGGCCCGATCCGTGTCGACATCACAAAGCCTGAAGACGGTGGTGACAATATACTGCCCATCGGTGTGGGAGACACCTGCGGCTGCACCGACATCAAGGTCTCCTGTGGCATCAACAACCATTTTCGCGCGAATGACCTGCCGTCCGGTCTTGGTCTGAACGATGACGCCGGTGATCCGATCCTCCTCAATCAGAACATCGGAAAACCAGGAATGAAGCCGCAGATTGACATTGGCATCTTTCAGGATGTCCAGGCTGACATGTTTCCATGCATCGGGATCAAAGGCCACAGCATGGATAATCGGTTGCGGCATCCCCGTCTTGTGGAAATCAATGCAGCCCCATCGTGACCACTTCCGCCACATCTCCCAGTTGGTTTGGCAGTCTTCGGGCGGGGGATAGACGGCGGCATCCTGACATTCGAGACGTTCCACGAATTCTGTGACCAGGCCCGTGGTCACGATCTCGTTCCCTTCATTGACCATGTCATCCAGCACGAGGACCATGCCACCCGAAGCCATACCGCCAAGATGGTGATAGCGCTCAAGCAGTGTGGCTGTCACACCATTCCTGGCCGCCGACACAGCGGCACAGAGACCGGCGGGCCCGCCCCCGACAACCACAACATCGGTGTCACCGACAACCGGCAACTGTTCACCGGAGATATGCAGCAATTCAGTCTTGTTGTTGGTCATCAATCCAGTCTCCTGAAATAATCGAGTCCGCGCGGTCTACCAGCGCACAATGAGTTTCTCGGCCACAATCACCATTGTGAACAGCATGACGGAAAGCCCGGAGGACAGAAACACCGTGGCATAGAGCAGTGATGAACGAAAATTGAAGGTGCTGTCGATAATGAGAGCGCCCAGACCGACATCCGCCCCGATCCATTCCCCCACAATCGCCCCAATCACACAGGTCGTCGCTGCGATCTTGAGGGCCGAGAACAGGAACGGCAGCGAGGATGGCAGGCGAATCTTCCAGAAGATCTCCGATTGTGATGCCGACAGGATTCGAGCCAGTTCAAACGCCTGCGGACTGACGGCCTGCAATCCACGCACCATATTGACGAGCGTTGGGAAGAAACAGATCAATGCCGCAATCACAACCTTGGCTGTCAATCCTGCCCCGAAAATCAGGACAAGGATCGGGGCAATCGCCAAAATTGGTATGGTGTTGATGAACACGGCGATCGGGAAAAATGCCCGCTCAACCAATCGGCTGTGGACAAAGGCGATGGCAATGAGAATCGCCGCTGTGTTCCCAAACAGAAATCCAAGAATGCTCTCAAGGAATGTCGGCCAGAAATTCTTCATCAGAAGAGACCATTCCTTGATCAGCACATGACCGACATCGCTTGGCGTCGGGGCGATGTAGGCCGGCACCTGAAACAGGTGAACGCCAATCTCCCAGATCAGCAGGAGACCCAGCGCGGTTCCAAAGGGGACAGCATAGCCTCCCAACCGGCCAAGCATCTGGAAAGGCGGGCCAGACCTTCGTTCATCAGCCAAAAGCATCCCGGCGTCCGCCATCAATGCACCTCAAGCAACTGACGGAGAGACGCTGTATAGCGTGTGAACTCCTGCGTATCACGCATTTCAATGACCCTTGGCGATGGCAAGTCGATTGTCACGACCTGCTTGATCCGGCCGGGATCAGACTTCAGCATCAACACCTTCTGGCCCAGGAAAACGGCCTCGGGGATGGAGTGAGTCACAAAGAGAATTGTCACCCCGGTCTCTTCCCATATCCGCAGGATCTGCGCATTCAGATGATCGCGGGTGATCTCGTCCAGTGCGCCGAATGGTTCGTCCATCAATAGCAGCCTCGGTTGACAGACGAGGGCCCGGGCAATGGCAACACGTTGCCGCATTCCACCGGACAGTTCGTGCGGGAGAGCATTCTCCCGACCGTGCAAACCGACCAGTGCCAAAAGTTCCCGCGGCGTGAGCTCACTGACCGGAATCTGAACTCCCCGGCGCCGACCGATCTCAAGCGGCAACTCGACATTCTTGAGTGCCGTCCTCCAGGGCAAGAGAGTTGCGTCCTGAAACACAAAGGCAAACTCCCGTGCAAGACGGGCTGCTTCCGTGGATTTGCCGAGGATGGAGACGGTGCCGGACGCGGCAGGAACAAGATCAGAGACCAGGCGAAGCATCGTGGACTTGCCACAACCCGACGGACCAAGGATCGTCCAGAAATCACCCGACGCGATCGCAAGGCTGATGTCCTGCAGCGCCGTGAAATCGCCAAATCGCACTGTGACATTGCGAAGGACCGCGGCGCAGCCCTGCCCGACGGCAGGAGACGCCGCGCCCATATTCAGACTATCCAAGTTTGGGTCTTGCATCCGCTGTGGCCGCAAGGATGTCGAGCGTCATCAAGTCCCCCAGAACCGGAGCATCGCCCGAGAACTGCTCAAGTTCATCATAGATGTCGATCTGGGCTTGCCAGTTCTCGGCAGTCATCGTGCCCCAGCCATTCTCGGCGGTGCGATCATTGAAGGAGTATCCGAGCACCAGATCAACCGCCCGCAGCTCCGATTCCCGGTCGAGATTGGGATAGCGGGTCACCAGACGGTCCACCGCACCTTCCGGATTGTCA
>JAPOSK010000269.1 GCA_026709725.1 Paracoccaceae bacterium
ATTCTGGGCGTTGGCACCTGCAGACACGAGAAGTGTCCCCAGCATGATCAGTTTCAATAATGGGTGTTTCATCGGACGCACCTCTCCTTTGCCAAGTGAACTGTTGCGCGGTTTCCGCAGGCGACAGGGCCCGCCGAGATGCCCGCCGGTTTTCGCCTGCGCGGCCTGTGCATCATCCTGCATTCTCCTCCCTTTGGCAATGAGAATTGCTTTTTGACAGTCCTCATGCGGATTTCAGTCTCCCCCTGGGCAGCCGGCACCGGCATCCCGGCCCACGACCCGCCCGGATTGCATGATCATGGTCCCAACCCGGTGCAGATCTTCGGTGGGGCCTGCCAGATCGCATTGGCGGCTTGCATCCGACCGCCACAAATCTCCGACTGCTGCCAGAGCCGGTTGTGCATCAATGGCGTGTGTGTCCCGATAAGGATGTTCCGTGATGGGAGCCCCGCATGCTCCCCTGCATCTCCCAATGGCCATGCCATTCGTCAACCGACAGCAGCATCTTCAGGTGATTCCCGGCAACTGTCAGTTGCGACCGGTCATAGATCTGCACTATTGCAGACGGGCCATGACCGATGCAGATGCCCCAACATTCCTCGCCATTGATGGCGGTGGCACCTGTTGCCGCTTTGTCCTCATCCATGCCGGACGGCACTTTGAAGAGAGCGGGGGATCTGCAAACCCATCGACCGATTTTGCTGCAACGGCGGCACTGATCATCCAGCGTCTTGGGCGGGTCGCAGCGCAAGCGGGTCTCACGGAAAACGAGATGTCTGCCATTCCGTCCTTCGTCGGTCTTGCCGGCCTGACGGGTCCCCGGATCCGTGACCGCCTGCGAGGGGCCCTGCCACTTCAGCATGCCAGACTGGTCGATGATCGACCGGCATGCGTGCAGGGCGCACTCGGAACAGATGATGGGTATGTGGCCAATTGCGGGACGGGATCATTCTTTGCCGTCCAAAGCAACGGTCGGCAGCGATTTGTCGGCGGTTGGGGTCCGGTGCTTGGTGATGAGGCATCGGCCCAGTGGATGGGCCGTTCCGCCCTGTCCGCGGCAGCATGTTCCGTTGACGGGATCATCCCGACATCGCCACTTGTCAGGGAAATCCTTGCCCGATTTGATGATGCGGAAGGAATTGTTGAGTTCGCCGGCCGGGCCACTCCCGCGGATCGTGGTGCCATCGCACCCGCTGTTACCCGCTGGGCTGCTGCCGATGACCCGCTTGCCCGGCACCTCCTCGAGGCAGGCGCACATCATGTGACAGAGACGCTTCGGCACCTGGGCTGGCAGCCCGGCAGCCGGATTTGCCTTGTGGGCGGCCTCGCTCCTCACTATGCCGCATTGCTGCCGGACGATATGCAGCGGTCGATCATGCAGCCGCGAGGCAGGTCGATCGACGGGGCGCTGGCTCTGGCCCGGAACCATGCTCTGGAGGTCGGGCGTGCGCTTCGCTGAACTCCTGCAACCGGAGCGCTGGCTGGGCCAGGGCGCGGGTTCACGCTACATCCAGCCGCGCCAGCGTCCGGAGCAGGGGGCAGACGACAGCCTGATTCGGTCGAATCGTGCCATGAGTCGGGGCGCGTTGAGGCATGGTGCTGGAATCAGCCATATGAGGATCGGTCTCCTGCCAGCGCCACGGATTGATCGACCATCTCCGGGGTGACAGAAATCCTCTCTGCGAGATCAGGGGGCATTCGGTGAGTGGACCGACCGCAACAGAGGGCCGTTGTTATGCGAACACACAACCTGTTCGTTGGCCATTCGTGGAATCACCATGGGCGCTATGACAATCCTGCCGCTCGGCTGAGAGAAAAATCATGCTTCCGTTTCCGGGACCGCCCGGTTCCCAAAGATGATCCGATCCATTACGCCAGTTCGGATGGGGTCCTCAGGGAAGCCATCAAGGCGCGATGGCCCCTTGTGGTGCTGTTCTCATCCTGGCCGGGGTATATGCCTCATGCAGCAAGTGGATCAGTATCGAGTTTGATTTGGCGCAAAATGGATTTTCATGCTCCAGACCCATCATTGCGATTGAGCCCCGGGGCAGCAGAAGACCATCGGCAGTGGTCAGGAATGCTGCCGGTCGAATTGTGAAGTGGCAAGCCAACCCGGTTGTTGACGCTGTTCGGGAACTGGCGACATGAACGGGTCATCAGGAACCGAACTGCTGGAAATCTACAAACTCCATGCAGAACTTGCTGACAGGGTCAGCCAAAGACGTGAAGCGGCAAACCGATTGCACCTCGGCCTCCTTTCCGGGCTGAGTCTGTTTGCGGGCGTCTTTGCCGATTTCGGCGATATGGAATCCCTGAACCACTTTGTGTTCCTGGCCGCTGGATCCCTTGGTCCGGTGATATCGTCCTCCTGGTGGATCGTGATCCGGTCCCATCGCCAGCTCAACTCGGCCAAATTCAGGACACTGCATGAACTCGAAGACAGGATCGCCTTTCCCTTCTTCAGGCGGGAGTGGGAGATCCTGAAGAAAGGAACAGGACGAAAAACCTATTGGAAGATTACAACCGTTGAGACCTTTCTTCCGATCGCGTTTGGCATTCTGTCCGCAGCGCTCATCATCGCTCTTGGCTCCTGTTGGGCGGCATCCGTTTGCGTGCCCTGAGACTGCCCAAACGATGAGTGGCTGTGCCCGCTTCTGTCGAATGGCCAGCGTTGAGGTTGCGGCTGGACCACAAATTCTGAGTGGCTATAATAGCTCGCGGCCATTGAGCATTAAAGGAGAAGTTGCGGCTGGACCACAAATTCTGAGTGGCTATAATAGAACCC
>JAPOSK010000455.1 GCA_026709725.1 Paracoccaceae bacterium
CGCCAACCGGACAGTCGTATTCGCACTCACGCCAAGGCCGTGACGACTCGTTTCTCCCCGTGATGGGCAACCGTTCCGACGAGTTGGCGATCCACGGCCGTATCGTGGCGGTGTGGGCGTACGGTTCCGGAAGCGCGACGCTGGTCCGGTTGATGACCGTCCAGGCTGCCGGTGGATTCTGCGCGTGGCGAATCCCGACCGGTTTGACACGGAGGCGACATGCGTCATCAGGCAGATAGAAAATTCATTGGCGCACCCGGAGGGACTCGAACCCCCGACACCTAGGTTCGAAGCTTGGTACTCTATCCAACTGAGCTACGGGCGCCTGGGAAGGGCGGCGCCGAGTGTGTCGCCGCTACGTTCAGAACAAGTGTACACGCGGGTGCCGGGTCCGGACATACGCGGCCGCAGTTAACGCATGTCATTCTGGACCGGAGCATGAGGTGCCGGCCGCGAGATCCGGCTCGGGCACTCTCGGGAATTCCGGTCGCGGCTTGGCCAACAGTCCACGCACTACGCGCGAACATCGGCGAGCACGAACGCCCCACTGCTTGATCCGCCGATTCCCGGGCGCGGGAGCCTACCCGAGCAAACATTCACCGTACGCGAGTCAAGCATCCTCCAAGGTCAGAACATCGTGCTGGACATAGTGCTTGAATGCGGTCACATCGGTGAAGTAGCGGTAACCGGCGATGTTGGCGGCGTTGAGCGTGTCCGGGCCTTCGCTGATGAGGACAGCCACTGGCTCGCTCAAGCCTTCCTGAAGCCCGTTCGGCCATGCGAGGTCGAGGATTGCTAGCGGCTCACCCGTCTTGGCATCCGTCAGCTCGTACTCGTACTCCGCCTCCGGGAGTCCTTGAGCGGTGATCCAGTCGCGGCATTCGAGTAAGACGCGCTCCTCTTTTTCGTCGTCCACGCCGCCCGGGACAGCCGGCGCTGGCTCCTCTGTTGTGAGCACCAATCCCTCGGCAGCCTCGATAGTCTCGAGCTCGGCTTGCTGCGGGTACAGATCGTCGAGCAACGCGTTGGCAGCCCCGGAAAGGAGTTCCCGCCGGGCTTCGAGGAAGTCGAGGTAGTAGTCGGGCTTCCAGAGGATCTGGTCCATGGGGATCCACTGGCTTGCCAAAGCGCCTGGATGGTTCTCCTCGATCTCCTCGAAGTAGACCTCCGGCGGTTTCGCGCTGATTGCGATATTCGTCTCCTGAGTGAGGAAGCAGTAGTTGGCGACTGCGTTCACATCAGGACGGCGATGGCCCTCCTTGTAGAGCAGCGAGCGCGGGAAAATGTGATGGACCTCCAGCCGACTGAGTTTCCCGAGGAGTTCGCTCTTGAGGGGTAACCCCGTGCCCCAGTCCTTTGCTTCCCCCTTCCGGGTGAGCAGGTAGAGCATCGGATAGAACCGTGCCCCGAGGCTCCAGCCGCCGAAATGCCCGGGCCGCACGCGAAGGTCGCCCCGCTCTAGGCGGATGGCCCCGATCAGCCGCTCGATCGCGTCGTCGCGGCCCTCGATAAGTTCGAGATCCCGGTTTATGACCGTCTCGGTCGAGCCCGAGAAGCGGCCCCACATCGCGCTGTGGACATACCAGAACAGCAGGTGGTCGCGTTCCTCGCCGTCCGGCAGTTTGCCGCCGCGCCGGTCCACGTACCGGGCCATGACGGGGAACGCATACCGGCCGAAGAGCACCCGGTCGTGGTCAAGCCCGAGCCGACCTGCGACCACGTTCAAGAGGTAGTCGATGATATTCACCGTACGGCCGAGGCCATTTTCGAAGGACTCCGCGGAGACGTCGTGCAGTGCGCCGAATAGCGCCTCTCCGGTCGTAACGGTGTTCACGTTGCGGAGCAGCCAGTCGAGGTTGAAACGGTAGCCGGCCTCGCGCCATTTCTCGATCGAGGCCTTCATTGTGTCCCGGGCCGCAGCCCATTCCGCGCAGATTTTCGCAAGTGCGAGATCGCCCTTGGAGAGCTTCGTGCCGCCGCTGTTGACCTGATTGAAGATATCGACGACCACGTCGATGGTCTTGTCCGCGCCAGCGACCTCCTCAACATATACCTCGATCGTCTGGATTGAGTGAATCGCGTTCAGCCGATTCACGTAGTCCGTGATCTTCGGCCGGCTCTCCGGAATCCTGTCGAGCGCAGTCAGGAACGGTCCGATGCCCTCTTGCATCAGCCGAGTCACGTCGATCCATAGGGGATCGCTCTTCATCTTGATCGGCTGGTGGAACCTGAATTCCTCGGAGTCCACGTGGAAGTACAGTCCGTTGAACGTCTCCGCGTTCCCGTCGAAGAATTGCGGTGGTTTGCCCCGGACGATGCCGTACACGGTCGTCATCCGCTGCTGGCCGTCCAGAAGTAGCTTTACTACGCCCGGAGTGAGAGTGCCGTCGCCCCGGAATTGCGCGCCCTTCGACTCCGTCGTCCAGACCAGCAGACCTCCGATCGGATGCCTGCGATACAGGGAGTCCATCAGGCCCCGCACTTGGTCCCGATTCCACACGTAGCCCCGCTGAAATTCCGGGAGGGCCATGTGGCCATTGTCGATGTAGTCGAGAATTGTTGAGATCTTCACTGACGTTCCTTCGTGATCCGGTTACTCGCTGCGACGCCGCGTTACCCGGGGCGTTTTTAACGGCTGTCATGGGCATCACTGCATCCAACGCGTTGAACGCCTTCAGTTTGGTCTCAGCCCTCGACAGGAAATGGTGTAGATAGTCCAAAAAAATGGCGCGCCCGGAGGGACTCGAACCCCCGACACCCAGGTTCGAAGCCTGGTACT
>JAPOSK010000304.1 GCA_026709725.1 Paracoccaceae bacterium
GTCTCTCAACACCCTTCCTTCTGTCCACTTGCGACATATGGATGGTGTCATAGGCCTCAACCAGCCAGGCATGTCCGGCACCCGGGAAAGCCGGCACCAGTCCCAGCCGGGCACACTCACCCGCATCCCGGATCGTCCGCGACATCTTGCCGATCACCATGTCGACCGCCTGGAACATCCTGCCCACGCCGCCAGCGTTCATGATCGCCTGGGTCAGACTGTCCGCTGCTCCGGCTTCATTCTGGCAGGCATAGAGGAGACACGGCGGTCCTTCCCCCGCCGCTTTCCGTCCCATCGCCGCTGCCAGCAGCCCGGCCAGGCCCGCATAATCGCTGACCGTCGATACGGCGATGGTGATTTCGCCGGCCGCAACCAGATCATCGCAGCAATCGGGATCCCCAAGCACACGGATCCCAATCCCGGGCACCTCCTCCTGCACAATCCCGTCCGCACCGGCGACATTGACGACGATCCTTCCCGCTCTCTCCACCCCCTCCGCCAGACGCCGATCCCTGACAAGCAGGGTGCTCTCCAGACCCGCATCCCTGGCCCGCGGCAGAAACAGTCCGGTCTGGATGGCCCCCATGCCGATGCCGGCGAACGCGTTCATGCGAGATGCCTGACTTCATCCTCGGCACTCCAGCCATCCACATCCAGTGCATCGGGGACATCCTTATGGGGGTAGAGGACAGCCTTGCCTTCCAGCCGGTTGCAGCGGACATCGTCAATGAATCCCAAAGCCTCGGCCATGCCGCCAATCCTGACAATATGCGCTCCGGCATCAATGCCCGCATCCATCATCATCGCAACTGTCCTTGCGATATCCCAGGCTGTTCCGCCCGATGACCCGGTGATGCAGGTCTCGCGGTAATGGATGGTATTGGCATCCACCGCAATCGTCTCGCCGCCCGTCTTCAGCCCACCGAATATGCTCGCGGTCCCACCCCTGGCCAGCAGCGGCAGCGATTGCTCAACCACGGCCCCCACACCAACGGCAATGATGAGATCATCAGCGCCCCGCCCGCCCGAGACCTGCTCGACTGTGCCCTGAAGGGCTTCCGGTGTCACAGCGGCAAACCGGATGCCTGCATCATCAGCCCGCCCCGCAAGCAACGCCATCGCCTTTTCCCGTCTCGACCCCATCGGATCGGAACAGATGATCCCGGCAGGACCACTGCCCAGTGCAATGTCCGCATGCATGCGTCCCATCGCACCAAGGCCGACAATCACCGTCACACCACCCTGCCTGAGACCGTTCCGCGCCACCCTCCTCGCAGTCAGGCTCTCCTGAAGAAGATGCATGTGATGCTCCTGTCCCGAAAGGCAGCATGAGAGAGGCTCGGCAATGGCAGCATGGGCATAGGGGATATCCCGATCCCCCACCGGCACCAGACAATGGGCCCGCAGAACCTCCTCCGGGATCAGGACATACTGTGCGAGCAATCCGGGCAGCGTGTATCCGCACGCGATCTTTTCGATCCCCCGACCACCATCCCGATAGATTTTCCGGTCCGTGATCGGTGGATGATCAACAGCCGGTTGCACAACAAAGCGACTGCCGATCTCAAACTGCCCATCAAGGTCACGCCCGACCCCGACCACCGTGATTGATCCCTCATCGCCCAGGATCGCCGGATGGGCGCCAAGATCACGACCGTAGAAATACGGATGATCCCGCCCCTGATCGATGGTCTTGATCAGCGATTTGCAGATCCCGGCCGCATCAACCCGTCCAAGCAACTGCCGCGGGCCCGGCCCCGCAACCGGCACAGTCTCCAGCGCAACGGACTCCCTGCCCCGCAACACCACGGCCTGCATGGTTTCGGGCACCTCAATCCCCTGGCCCCGGTCAGTCCCTCCCATGCGTCAGTCTCTCGCTCCTGTCGGCACCCGCCCCCATCGCCTTGATTGGCCTGTTGACCACACAACACATCCGGTTCCTGCCATCTCTCCATGTCCGGATCACAGCGCGGTCAATCTCACCGGCACTGCATAAAGTCCGGGTTGGCAAGTCGCAAGCCGGTCCACAGCGGCCGGCAACATCACCGGATATCCCCACAGGGAACCGACCTGTTCCCCTGACGCTTGCGGTGGGAACCTGGAGTTGGCCGTGCCCTGTTGAAATCTCGTGCGCGGGCTCCACCCTTTCCCCGATTTGGCTCCAGGGTGTTGTGCCTCAGGCTGGAACTGGCGATACAAATAAGACCGTCAATGACGTATGGCAGGATTATGGGGCCGCTTTCATGCTCAAAACACCAACAGAGCCGACTGGTTCGCAGTCCTGTTTCCAGGCAGACCCCTGGCATCGGATTCTGTTCGACCATTTGTGAGGTTTGTGAATCTGGGTTCCGGGTATCGGATCAGGGCGTTGTGCATTCATGATCGCTGAATCCCTGATGGGTCTTTTGAAGTCGGCATGGATTGAACGTTGTCGTGATGGCCGTTTCTTCACCGGGGCAATCAAACCGATGCGTTTCTCCGGATGATGTTTTTTACGAGGCGCATGGCTCCGGCAGGATCGCCGTCGTCGCTCGCGACCGCAGTACAATCGTGGAGATCGCACCAGGCATCATCAAGAGATGCGCGGCACGATTCATGTCTGATCCCTTTCTCCTGTGCCAACGAAACGGTGTCCACCGTGCCATCCTCACGCCGGATGTCCCTGGTTCTGTAGCGCAACGGTCGGAAGGTCACGGCGATCCCAACTCGTTTTATGGCAGACGGGCGCCGACACGATTAGCCGTGTCTCATTAACGATCGCTCTACAGACG
>JAPOSK010000626.1 GCA_026709725.1 Paracoccaceae bacterium
CCGGGATAAACGGTGGGGTTACGTTCCGCATATTCGTTTTTGATCCGCACCAGCTCTTCCCGCCAGTTGGCAATATCCTGCCAGCTTATGTCATCACCTTGCCAGTGATGCACCCGGTTGTAGCCTAAATCCGACAAGAACAGAGCGTTGAGTTCCGGGCTGTACACCGTAGTCATGTGGGGGGCTTCCGTAGGTTTGTAATCCGTGGTCAGCTCGAGCACGCCGCCACCTTCCAGGGTCAGTATGTTGCTGTTGAGCAGGTGGATGGTGTTCTCGTAATCAAAACCGTCCGGATGCTCCGGTGATTTGGGCTTCAGCGGCGGTTCCAGTACCGGTTCGGCGGCAGTGGCGCCGAACCCGTCCATGTAGATTGCATACGCCTTGATGTCCTTACGGATGTCCTCATTGGCGACAACGATTTTTGCGTCGGGAAACTCATCACGGAACAGGGGCATGCCGGTGAAGTGGTCGGTATGGCCGTGAGTAATAAGCACATGCGTCACCGGCAGGTTGTATTCCTGGATGCGCTCGACAAGTTTCTTCGCCTCAACGGTCTTGCGTTGCACATCCATAACGATTATGGAGCGTCCATTGGAAAAGATAAATGAATTTACCGTGGCGAACCCGCCCTTGAACATCTCCACTTCGAGCTTGTTTCCAGTATCGCCATCGCAGGCGGTGAAATTGAGCAATATGACCAAGCAAATGAAAGGTGGGATTAGCGATCTCATAGTATCCAACTCCATATTGGCTTAGTGATAAGGGCGCCTCTAAAAATTAGAGGCGCCCGTGCAGCATAAAGATATACTGTCATTTTTAATCACTTAAATAATTGAAAATAAAGGAAAAAAAGCGTGATTAACCACTCAAGCCAATATGACATACAGGTTACTCGAAGCACTTTGAGATCACAAAGTTCAGCGCGCTGATCTCCCACTCCAGCACTTCCTCATAGTCAGGCCGGACATGGTCGCGGTACATCCAGGTCCCATAGTTGATGTAATAGGCATGCAGCGCCAGACGTTGTAAACTTTCCATCGACCATCTGGAGCCGAAATGTTGCATGAAGCCGGCCATTTCCCGCGCAACCACTTCCGCATGGCGCCGGTCGGCCTCGGCCAGGGCAGGATAGATCTTAATGGCGTTGTGCATTTCGAATATCACCCCGCCCTTGGCCTCGGCGCCTTTCATCGCTCGAAAAAAGCGATCAAAGAACTCTTCCCGGGGCAATGACAGGTAGGCTTCTGATCTAAACTTCTCCAGAATAACGGGGACCTGTCCCAGAATCTTCTGGTACAGCTCAAACAGGATTGTCTCCTTGTTCGGGAAATACTGGTACAGCGATCCGACTGATATTCCTGCCTCCTCGGCGATGTGATTGGTTGTTATCCTGGATACCTCGGCAATGCCGGATTTCATGAGCAGATTACGGGTTGCATCAAGAATCCTTGCCACCATTTTTTGTGAGCGCGCTTGCGAAGGCTTTTTCCTGGGAGATAACTTCTGGTAGATTTCTGCGCCTGCCTGCATAGGTTTTTTCTCAATTAATTTTCGCGCGCCGGGTGGCCTGACGGAATAATACGAAGATCATCTTGACTTTTCATATCAGATTGCGAATAATT
This sequence comes from Paracoccaceae bacterium, assembly GCA_026709725.1. Lineage (GTDB taxonomy): Bacteria > Pseudomonadota > Alphaproteobacteria > Rhodobacterales > Rhodobacteraceae > MPNP01. Next base: position 1,623 of record JAPOSK010000626.1, read on the forward strand.
ACTCGTAATGTAATTTTCGCACACTATTCGAGATTGTCAACTGTTGCATAACTCATGCATAACTCATTGGAGAAATAACATGTCAGCCAAGAGATGTCATGCTTTGTCCTTCATCGCCATCTGCCTGACCCTACCGTTTACCGTCGCGTCAAATCCGGTGCTGGCACGGCAGGCTGCGTTGGAAGAAGTCATCGTGACGGCACAGAAACGCGAACAGGGCATCAACGATGTCGGCATCAGCGTCAATGCGTTCACCGCGACCCAGCTTGAAAACTATGGTGTGCGCTCGGCGGAAGACCTGGAGACCATCACGCCGGGGCTGACCATTACCGAAGCGCAACCCAATGGTGTTCCCGTTTATACTATTCGCGGCGTCGGTTTTGCCGACTTTACCACCTCGGCCTCGAGCACCGTGGGGCTTTACTTCGACGAAACCAACCTGCCCTACAGTGTTATGAGCCGTGGCGTGTTGTTCGACATGGAACGCGTGGAAGTACTGAAAGGCCCACAGGGCGATCTGTACGGACGAAATTCCACTGCCGGACAGATCAATTTTGTCAGCCGCAAACCCACCGAAGAATTTGCTGGTGGACTGAAGCTGGGCTACAGCCGTTTTGATGTGATTGACGCGGAAGCTTATGTGAGCGGCCCGCTAACCGATAAGGTCCGAGCCCGCCTGGCCGTGAAGACTACCCAGTCAGCTGGTGACGGCTGGCAGAAAAGTCTGAGCCGCCCCGGCGACAGGCTGGGAGAATATGACGATATCGCGGTGCGTGGGCTGCTGGATTTGGACCTCAATGATAACGCTGCGCTGTTCATCAACCTGCACTGGTACGAGGACCATTCCGACAATATGGCCGCAACCCCGGTCGATGGAATGCAAATAGGACAGGAAACGTCACTGTTCTTGCCCACCCCTGGAAACATCATATTTTCCGAAGGAAGGAATCGCGCTGCTGACTGGTCGCCCGACCACCCGCCGCAACGGGATAACACGCTCAAAGGCGCTTCCGTGAAGCTGGACTGGGATATGAGTGGCGTCAACCTGACGACTATCTCTTCTTACGACAAGTTTGATCGGGCCGAAACGTTTGATACCTCTGGCGTCGCGTTTGAGGATGCCGATATACTCAATAATACCGA
>JAPOSK010000393.1 GCA_026709725.1 Paracoccaceae bacterium
ACCTCGCTCCAGACGGTTCTGGGACGCGAGCGGACCCGTCCCATTCTGGCCAGTGGACTCATTGCTGCGGGGGCAGGCGGCGGCGTTTTGACAGTGATGATCATGCCCCGGTCGGATCATGATGATTCCGGAGAACGACGATGAAGCGGCAATGTTCCCACCTGCATGTGGAACACAGCAAGCCGGCACAAGTGAGAGAGGGAATGCGTATGCGGGGACATTTGCAAAAGGCGATTCGGGGCACACCATGGGCCAGGCGAATGGTGTCACAGATCAGGCATGAAAACGATCATTCGCATTTGATCCTGCATTTCCGGACACCACTTGCCATGTTGCTGACCGCCGCAACGAGCATGAAAAACATCAACCGGATCGTCGCACACACTGCTGCCAACGCTGTGTGTCGCGTCACAATGGAATCAGATCCTGTAAAACAGGGCGGGAAAATCTATGATCCAAGGATCAGGTGGCACGTGAATCCGGCCGATCGGCGGGCCAAGCGAATCCGGAGGAATGTGACCGACAGGTTCGTGACGCATGTGTGGCATGATCAGTATGCCCGGGCTGTTCTGGGCAACCTCACGACTGACCAGTCGGATCTGATGCAGCAGGCCTTTGCGGACAGCACCATGCATGAACAGGCCATCCATCGCCTGCTGTGTCATCTGGTGCGGAGAGGTCTGCTTGCCACTAGGGACGGCATTCTGGATCTCGACTGGCTTTATGATGCCGAGCGCCGGCAGCAGGCCAAAGATGGCCTCTTTGGATTCATGACCCGTCGCCGGGCACTTGCCATCCTGGATGAGACGGGCATGCTGATCCGAACGCCGGGACATCAGCGACAGGATGTCTGGCCGCGTATGGAGAGTCTGACAGGTCAGTCGGGTCATCTTGTTCTCGACCTGTTGTCCCGTGTCGTCGGACAGGATATCGATGCGCTCAAGGGCTCATGCAGGGAAAGCGAAATCACCTATTACCGTCACCTGATCATGTATGTTTTCCACATGACCTCAAACAGGACACTGCATCAGATCTCCCGGCAGCTCGGCAGGTCCGATCATACGACCAGTCGGAATGCCATCCAGCAGATTCGGGCCTATTCAGAGCGTTGGCAGGGTCACCGGGCCATTGTTGATCTTCTTTGTGACATTGTTGACAGTCTTGGTGTCTGCATGGTGAAATACCGCAAACTCAATGTTGATGAAGGATTCTCGATTCATGAAACCCCCGCCGGAGCGCATTACATGACGCTTGATGCCGAGGCGGTTCGCTGACCCCATCCTGCAGCGATCAAGTGATCCCGGCAGCCTGCCGGGAGACCCGATCCGATGACCCACACAATCAGCTATGCCGATGCAGACCCCCTGCTCGACTGGCAGGAGTTGATGGATGCGCTCAGGGACGGTCATGACGGAGCATCTGTGCGAGTTGGTGATGTGTTCCTGAACCGCTCGACCGGGACAATGCTGACCCGCGTTGCCTGGATCGATGGCATGGGCCGCCTGGCCAAGATTGCCAATGTCGCGCCCGCCGCCCGGCAAAAACAGGCATCCATCAATGGTGCCGCACTCCTCTTCAGTGATGCTGCGGGCACCCTTGAGGCAATCATTGACTTCCATCTGATCACGAAGTGGAAGACTGCGGCCGATTCGCTGCTTGGAGCCTCTCTGCTGGCCCGAACGAACAGTGAGAACATCCTGATCGTCGGAGCCGGGAGCGTCGCCCGCTCACTGATTGAAGGCTATTCGAGCGTCTTCCCCGCTGCCCGCATCTCGCTCTGGAACCGCACAACCGCCAATGCCCGTTCCCTGGCTGCTGTCATGGGCGGAGTGGTGCGCATTGCCGTGGTTACCGATCTTGAAGCCGCGGTTCGCTCCGCCGACATCATTTCGACGGCCACGCTCAGTGCGGTGCCGATCATTGACGGCGACTGGCTGGCACCGGGGACGCATCTTGATCTGATTGGTGCCTTCCGCGCCGACATGCGCGAGACCAATGACGCAGCGTTCCGTCGCAGTTCAATCTTTGTCGATGCACGTGAGACGACCCTTGATCACATTGGTGAACTCATTGACCCCATTGCCAATGGAACCATCGCACCATCAGATGTCATCGCTGATTATTCCGACATCCAATCCGGCACCTTTACCCGCCGCCATCCCGATGAGATCACACTCTTCAAAAACGGCGGGGGCGCTCATCTTGATCTCATGACGGCCCGCTACATCCTCGGCAAATATCGTGAGAAGGGTCCTCTATCCGGTTGAGGAGAGAGCCTTGCCATATCCCGGCTTGACTTCTGATCAAGACAGTTTTCATTGTTGACTGGTCCTGCCGGGATGGTTGAATGTGTCCGTGTCCACCCGCATCGCAACGCATGATCGCAGGCGGGCAGTCTGCAGGCAATCTGCCCGGTGCGGGAGTGCAGGGACGGCAAGGTGAGTGATGACTGCGCCATAGAACCCTGTCGCCATCGCCAATCCCGCCCGGTCCGCACGCGGGGCCCGTACCGGCCCTGCGGGCTCCGCTATGCCCGCAATTGAGGAGATTGGGTTGTCTCTGGGCCGAAAACCGGCACGGGTGGACAAAAGACGGGATCACCGGGGGTCAACTGGTGGGAGGGGTGCCCCCGGCCTTCGCACCTCAGACCGGAAGTGGGGGATTTATGCGAATTCCAATCACCATGAGCACCGACAGTGGTTCACAGTTGCCCATGAAATTGCTCATTTTATGGGGATTATACATATGAGTTGACATTACTCATA
>JAPOSK010000267.1 GCA_026709725.1 Paracoccaceae bacterium
TAGCGAGCCCTGTAGTTGCTTGCGTTCGGAATTGCGGTCCAAGCCAGGGTTATCTCCCCATCGCCCGCCGTGGCCGTGGGTGCGGGAGTAGCAAGCTGTGTCGGCGTTATTGGGGCGGCCGCGAATGTAATTGTGTGCGTGTCTGTGGCGGTGTCCGTGCCGCTGGCGACAGTTGTGCCATCGCCTGTTGCCGTGGTTGTGATTGTTACAACGGCATCGCTAACGCTTGTTTTGCGAATTACGACATTGGCTCCTGTCGTGCTGCCAACAATGCTTGCGCCCGTGCCTGTCACGGACCATACTTGTGTAATTGCGCCGCGCCTCGTGCCGCCAAGCGTCCGGCCAAGCGTGACATCCGTGCCGACAGTGCCGGTTGTGGATCCCGTAATCGTTACTGTGCCGGCTTCGGGATTGGGCAGCACCGGAGGCGGTGTGGTATCGGCCGTAACGCCGTCTGTAATCGTTAATGTGGCCGCCTGCGCGCTGCTGGCCAGCCCTTCCTGAAATGTCGTGTACGCGGCCCGCCTTGCCGCAACAATCGGCAACCGGTAGGGCTCAGATGAATCCAAGGGGCTTACATCATCCGCAATGCTTAGCTCCCAAGTGTTCGTACCATCACTTAGACGAATCCAGCCAGTGGCCTCAAAGTCACTGGATATGTCTTGTTGAGTGGCGAATGCGTTGCTTGTGCCATCATTGTTATCCTCGAAATGCAGCACGACAACATAAGCATTGTTTCCAGTGGTTTCTTCTCGCAAAGCGACCGCGGACAGCCAAGCGTCCTCACCATTGTGCTCAAGCCAAGTGGGTACTTTCGGTCTTTCATCGGCAACCGCGGCTCCCCACTCCCAGATCTTAACTCCAGTCCTGTCTTCGTAACGGGCAGCCGACAAAGTCACTTGCCATGTGCGGGTATTCGGAAAAGTTCTTGCCGGAGGCGGGGGAGGCGGAGGTGGCGCGGGAGCCGGAACCCTGTTGACGACAGCTTGCGAGGTGAAGCTCGCCATGTCGTTGCCGGCTTCGTCTTGCAGCGGATTGCTGCTTGGAGCCGTGTAGCTGACGGTGACGGTCTGTCCGTTGGTGAGCGCCGTTGTGAGGGTAAGCACGATGCTGTTCGTGCTAACGACAACCCGTGTGACAACATTGCGGCTGCCACCCGCTTGCACATTGAAAGCGCCGACAGCGGGGGTTGAATTACCATCCAGCCGCTCGCTTGCGGTCAGCGTAATGGTTGCGCCGTCTGTGCTTGAGTTCGCGAGGGCGATTGTGGGGGCGGTTGTATCGGCGGTTGCCGCGTCGTCGAATGTTAGCGTGACAGTTGCGCTGCTTGGGGCGTTGGTGAGCGCGGTGTAGATAGCCGCGTTGCCCGTGAATTCGTAGGGCGAATCCGTGTCGCCAGAGGTTTTGTCAACTGTGTAATCGGTGCTTGTGCCGGAGGCGGTAATGGTAATAACGAGACTGCCAGCCGTTTCCCAATCGCTGTTCAAGTCGTAACTTTGGCGGTTCGCCGCACCAACAGTGGTTGCGAATATCTGAATGGTTAGGCGACCGGCGCTGCTGATTGTAAGGCTGCGGACATAGCCCGTGACAGTCCCCGACATCAAACTGGCGGGTATCACATCGACGGCTGGCACAACTTGGTCGTTGCCAACGCCACTCTGATACGCCCGCCCGGTTTCCCCTCCAAGGTCTCCGAGGTAAATCGGGATTGGAACCGTTCGCGAAGCCATTGCCGCTCACCTACGACTCTGGTCTGTTGTCGGCTGTCACCGTGGCTGTGCCTTGCCCCGTGGCTGTCGGACGGCCTGAAACAACGCGGGTGGTCGCATTGAAAGTTACGCCGTTGGGCAAGCCGGTGATGCTGTATCTGGCGGCTGGAAAACCTCCTGCTCCAGGTATGGTGAACGGTATGATGTCTTGGTTAACCACGAAGGTTTGAGAAGGACCCACATCGATTGGGAAATTGGGAGGCGAGGGATAATGCTCGTAAACCTCTATCGCTTCTCTTTCCGCCACATAAATATAGCCGTTGGTGATCGCTATTCCTGTTTTTCTCCCGCTTTGCAAAGCCACATCACGAGACGCCCTTCTTATTGCCCCCGTGGGAACTATTTCATAGACTCTAATGTGACCTTGATTTGAAGCCCCATTCTCGATAGCGCCGTCGTCTTCGTCCGAATAAGGATAGCTAAATGCGTTTTCCTGTGTTGTTGAAGCGGAGACTATATAAGCCAAGCCATTATTGTCTATTTCGAGACCCGCCGCATACTCAAGAAAAGTCTGAAACCTTCCTGTTCTTAGCCTCCTGCGGTTTTGAAATGTCCAATCCCGTGAGCTTGTTCTTGTGGCTCCGCTTTCGGTTATAGTGTAGGCATAAAATGTTCCGTCTAGATCCCCCACATAAGCTATATCATCGTATATGGCCAAACAAACAGGATTGTCATTGGCCGCAACCAAATCCCATTCACGGGTAGCTGCTCTGGTCGCCCCTGTACTCGTTAGCTCAAAGACAAATACCTTCAGATTATCCGAATCGTCCGTGTCTTCCCCCACCAGATAAAGAAAGCCGTTATATATCTCTAGACCTGCTTGCTCTCTTGCGTTTTGAGAGCGGATGTTCACATGATCATAGTTGTCCGGCAAAGAGAAATCTCTTGCGCTAACCCTAGATCCCCCAGTTGGCCCAATCTGATACGCGATGATAGAAGGATCGGCCAGTCTTACATCTAAACCGTAAAGGAATCCTTCCGCACCCAAAGACTGAA
>JAPOSK010000535.1 GCA_026709725.1 Paracoccaceae bacterium
CAGTGCCTCTTCCGCCCAGTCGTCCGCCTGCCTTTCTCGCGGATCCTCCCGAAGGTCTTTATCACACTTGCGGATGTCATGCAGGCCGCGCCGGAAGACCTGTTGATGGTTGGCGACAGCCCGGATCATGACATCAGGGGGGCAAATGCGGTCGGTTGGGACAGTGTGCTGGTTTTTGGGGGATTGCTGCAGGATATGCTGACCCATGATGATCCGGTTCATTCCCTGGTTGCGCTCTGCAATGACCGGAATCTCCCATTGCCGGACTACACAATTGAATTGCTCAGGTAATGGCATCCCCTGATCCCGAATTCCTTGCTCTCTCGGCTGTGCTTGGCAGTGATCCGTTGCAGGTCCAGGGCGCGGGCGGCAATACATCCGTCAAGAATGACAGAGATCTCTGGGTGAAGGCATCAGGAACAAGGCTCGCCGATGCCCAATCAGACGAGATCTTTGTCAGAATCCCGCTTGCCGACATCCGATCAAAATTTGCCGAGTGGGAAAATGATCCGACTGGAGATCTCACGCTGGAGGCAGTCAAGGGTTTACGGCCATCAATCGAAACAACGTTTCATGGCATGCTGGACCATGTTTATGTCATCCATACGCATTCCATTGCGACATTGATTCATGCCATCAGTCCGGATGGCCGTGCCCGGCTCGCAACAAAACTCGCCGGACTTCCCTACGCCCGGATTCCCTACACCAAGCCCGGCCCTGGACTGACACAGGAAATCATGAGCCGCCGGACAGAGACAACACAGGTGTTCATTCTGTACAATCACGGATTGATCTGTTGTGGTGACAGGATTGATGCAGTTCGCACACTGCTCCGAAGTGTCGAGGAGCGGCTCTTCATGCCGCCTCGTCAGCAAACCGGTTTTCATCCTGATCAAAGCCCCGAGGCGGGCTATCACTGGTCTCCTCACAGCTGGCTTGCGCAGGATGGGAAAATCACCTCACTGCTGCTTAAGGGAAGCTACTACCCTGACCATGTTGTCTTTCTGGGACCCACCCGGCACACAGCGATGCACTCCGGACACCCGCCAATCCTCATAAAAGACGGAGTCGGGATCCTTGTCCGCAACAATGCAACACCAGCCCAGCGTGCCATGCTGCAATGCCTGGCCGATGTCATGCAACGCATCCCGCTGGACTGGGATGCGGAACCGATCGGGGCGGCAGCTGAAGCCGAATTACTGGACTGGGATGCGGAAAAATATCGACAGGCAATGGCAAGACAGCCATGACGCTGGCACTCGGAGTGGACGTCGGGACATCCGGAATACGAACCGCTGTTATTGACAGGACAGGAACCCCTGTCGCCATGGCCCGTGTGATCCATGCTGCCCAGGATCCCCGAAAGATCAATGCCGAACGGTGGTGGCAGAGCGTCGTGGACTGCCTTGAGATCCAGATGGAGGGACTCCGCGACGAGGGATGCGATCCCCGTGACATTATCGGCATATCTGTCGATGGGACATCCGGCACCATGGTGCTCACTGATGTCAACCTCAAACCCGTCACCAGAGCACTGATGTACAACTCAAAAGGTTTTGAATCTGAAGCTGCCATTGTTGACAGATTTGCGCCCGCGCATCACATAACACGGGGATCGTCATCGTCCCTGGCCCGCGCCCTGCGGCTCTGGCATGAGGTTGATACGTCACAGGCAGCGCACCTTCTGCATCAGGCAGACTATATTCTGGCCAAACTGACAGGAGAAGGGGGCGATTCAGATGTCAACAACGCCCTCAAGACCGGTGTCGACCCGGTCACGTGTCAATGGCCGGACTGGATTGCCGAAACCGGCATTGCCATGCGGCTCTTCCCCAAAGCCCGGGATGTTGGCACCGCCATTGCACCCCTGCGATCATCACTTGCAACAAGACTTGGACTTGCTCCTTCTGTCGTCGTTCATGCCGGAACAACCGACAGCATTGCCGCATTTCTTTCCTGCACCAATCCTGAACCGGGAATCGCCGTCACATCCCTTGGGACCACCCTTGCCGTCAAAACCGTCTCGAACTGCCGGGTCGAGAATCATGATCTCGGCCTCTATTCCCATCGCCTTGGCACTGTCTGGCTCGCCGGGGGTGCATCCAATACCGGGGGCGGTGTCCTTCGATCATTCTTTACCACCGATGAAATCACCGCATTGAGTGCACAGATTGATCCTGCCAGTCCCACTGACCTGGACTACTACCCCCTGCCCGGACCCGGGGAACGATTTCCGATCAATGACCCCGATCTCCACCCCCGACTTGTACCGCGTCCTCCCGATAATGTTACATTTCTCCAGGGCATTCTCGAAGGAATTGCCGCGATCGAATCCCGCTCCTATGCTGCGATCAGAGACTCTGGCGGCGATTGGCCAACTGCAATCTACACAGCCGGGGGCGGTGCGGAAAACCCCGCCTGGACTGCAATCCGATCCCGGCTTCTTGGTATCCCGCTGCACCCGGCCCGACATACAGAGGCCGCGATCGGTGCGGCCCGTCTTGTGTTCAGAGGCTGAAGCAGATTGCCATTCCAGGCAGAACCCTGCGCCAATCAAGGGATTCATGTCATCCGGGAGTGCATGATTCACAACAATTGAGGCTCATTTTTGGTTTGGGAACCTGCAAGCCCGTCGCATTGAATCCAGCGGTGAAATGGCAATCAGTGACCTGAATCTCTATAGTGAGGAGCGAACATCTCAGGAGAGGAACAGACGGTGTTCAGACAGGCGGAGCTCGAACACTTCATCCGACAGGGCGAGAAG
>JAPOSK010000086.1 GCA_026709725.1 Paracoccaceae bacterium
CGCCTGGTCTGAAAAGAACCCCGCGGGGTTCAGGTCCCGCATTTCCGGGCGCCGATTCAACGCAATCATGCAATACGGGGAAACCTTGCCCGTTCCCGGAGATCCCCCGTGTCGGGAGATCTGCATGTGCCGTGCGCATGTCCTGTCTCGAGAGGATCCCGTTCTCCGCAACGTGACAGCCTGTGAGCATGACTGACAGATATATCATCAGATCGGAGCAGGGCGTAACAGTATTGGGTGGTGGCCTGTGCACATCACAGCAGCTTGATGCCGCCCTTGCATGTGCCCCGATGCTTGTTGCTGCGAATGGTGGTGCCGCCAACGCCCAAAGCATGGGCCGGAGTCCTGTCCATGTGGTCGGCGATGGCGACTCCCTGCCAGCGGAGAATCTTGGGAAGTCCATAAATTACCATCGCATTCGGGAACAGGACACGACTGATTTCGACAAATGCATCCGTTCGATCGAAGCACCGATCATCCTGGGCGTTGGGGTCCTGGCACCCCGGCTTGATCACGGTCTGGCCAGTCTCGGTGCATTGCTCAAATTTGCTGATCGCCGAATTGTTCTGATCGGAGACGGTGATGTCTGTGCGGTGATTCCGCCACGGATGCGGATGACCGTTGCCCGTGGCACGCGACTTTCCGTTTTTCCGTTTGTTGCGACACATGTCTGGTCGGAGGGGCTGAAATGGGAGATGGATGGGTTGTATCTGTCGCCCGATGGCATGCTTGGTGTCTCGAACAGGGTGGTCGATGAAGAGTTACAGTTGCGTCAGGAACACCCTGGCTGTCTTGTGATCGTGCCGATTGGTGCATTGACATCATTGGTTCAGGCCCTTGGTGAAGCAGCAGCATGGCCAGAGACGCCATCACCGTTCAGAACAGGGAAACAGGACTGAAGGGAGGTGGAGAGAGGCTGTGAGGGACGGGTGGGTGTCGCGGGACAGAAGCGACAGCGATGATCAGAGCGGACTGTTCGGATGATCCTGCTTGCAGCCGCAACGGCATGTGCTGCTGTGCGAGGATGCTCCCATGCGCTGGCAGGATTCCCCGGGTTCGGGATGAATGATTTCGATATCCTTGACCGGATGGATCCTGTTTTTGGCGGATCAGATGCGATCAGGCCGGATCCTGTGCTGATCAAGGGCTGGGGTGAAACCCATCTGGATAAAGAACACCGTGCCGGCGCCGCCGATCACGTGATGGCGATTGCCAATATCGGCAAACCAGGCACAGCACCGGACTCTTTTGCATTATCATTCAAGATCATGCAGACAGGGCGGCGAGATAGGGAGTGTTCATCATTGACGGGAAGAATTTCATTGTCGATTGTCGTCCTGACCCGATTTGGGATCCAAAAGGCAGCGGGACCGTGGTTGGCAGCGTGACCGGATTCATGACCTGCGGCTTCTTCAGGGGCCTTTGCGGGCGTGCTGTCTGTGGAGATGCAATTGGCTGCCCGCAGCCGCAGGTGAAGAAGAGAATCTGGCTGCCCGCAGCCGTTCGGGGACCCTGTCATGAAGCCCTTTGACCTGTTTGTGATCGGAGGCGGGTCCGGAGGGATCCGTGCGGCCCGCCTGGTGGCCGAAATGGGGCATCGGGTTGGACTCGCCGAGCAAAGCCGGTTGGGGGGCACCTGTGTCATCCGCGGCTGCGTTCCCAAGAAACTGATGTATTACGCGGCTGGCTTTGCCGACAGTCTTGCCGATGCTGCCGGTTTTGGTTGGCATGTTCCGAAGCCGGCGTTCGCACTGGGTCCGATGAAGGCAGCCAGGGATGTGAGCATCGACCGTCTTGAAAAACTCTACGCCAGGAATCTTGCGGCATCCGGGGTGACATGTTTTGCGACGCGGGCCAGAGTGCGCGATCACAGGACAGTTGAACTGGCTTCGGGAGAGACGCTTCGTGCCGAAGTGATCCTGATTGCAACCGGTGGCCAGCCTTACGTGCCTGACTTTGCCGGATCAGATCTGGTCGCAACCTCAGACGATCTCTTTGAATTGCGTACCCTGCCCGAGCGGATCCTGGTCAATGGCGGTGGTTATATCGCCTGCGAGTTTGCCGGTATTCTGAATGGCATGGGCAGTACGGTCACACAGTATTATCGCGGCGACCAGATCCTGCGGGGTTTTGATGACAGTCTGCGCAATGAGGTGCATGATGCCATGAGGAAACGCGGGATCGACATCAGGCTTGGCCTCTCGATTCAGTCAATTGTCCGAAGGGAACACCGTTATGTTGTCACCGACAGTGAGGGCGCATCGTCAACCTACGATCTGGTCCTTTCGGCCACAGGTCGAAGGCCTGCCACGAAAGATCTTGGCCTTGAGACATCCGGCATCACAACGAACGGGGTCGGGGCAATTGACGTGGATGCGTATTCACAGACATCTGTCAAAGATATCTATGCTGTGGGTGATGCAACCAATCGCCTCAACCTGACACCGGTTGCGATTCGTGAAGCCATGGCCTTTGTCGAAACCGTTTTCTGTCAAAATCCAATGCAACCCAACCATGCCAATGTAGCGACAGCCGTGTTCACCCGACCGGAAATTGGCACTGTCGGCCTGTCCGAAGCAGATGCCGCCAGGGATCATGCCATTGCCGTCTATGAAACGCGTTTCATGCCCATGGTCAATACGCTGGCCGCCAGGGACGAGTACAGCTACATGAAACTGGTGGTTGCCAGAGAGGATGATCGGGTCCTTGGTGTGCACATCCTCGGGCCGGCAGCGTCCGAGATGATTCAGCTGGCCGCCGT
>JAPOSK010000316.1 GCA_026709725.1 Paracoccaceae bacterium
CAATCCGAAAAACTTCAAGCTGACTGACAGTGAAGCTGCCAAGCACCTGTTCGCGATTTGCGGAACGGATACCGAACTCGACCCGGCAGATCACATCGGCCGTTACGCAGACGACGATTGCGCCGTCTGCCTGGATCTTGTTCCTCGAGAACGTTTTGAGGGCTAAGCTGTGAAGGCCACTCCTATGTCCCCGGATGAACGCGTCCTTCGCCAGCATGTGGTGAGTGCTCGGTTCCAGGAGGGGGTGGACCGTGGCCGATGGCGGATAGTGGGTGACATCACTTGGCCTGTCGTGATGATTACCGTCACGGCGGGCGAAAGACATGGTGCGCCTTCTGAGTATCTGTTGCGTTTCGATCTGGCCGGGTATCCCGACTCAGCACCAACAGCAACTCCCTGGAACGCGACGACCGGCGATGTCCTGGAATCGCATTTACGACCCAAAGGGAACCGAGTTGGCTTTGTCTTTCGCAGCGACTGGGAAAATGGGCGTGCTCTCTACGCCCCATTTGACCGTGTGGCCTTGAATGGGCACTCGAGCTGGATGACAGGGCCTCCGCGTCAGGTTTGGAACTCTTCAAGAGACCTCGCATGGCTACTTCAGATTTTGCACGAGATGCTCAACAACAATGATTATAAGGGCATTTAGACTGCTCATTCGCCGGGGTTTGTGGCTGTGGCCACGCTGGCCCCATCTGGAGATTGGACTGGACTTGTGGCAAGAGACGATTCAGGAGCTTGGTCGTCGAAGCCTCGGTGGCCGACGGGAATCGGGTGCCTTCTTTCTTGCCCGGCCAGGAAAGGGTGCTCCCGTCGTGGTCAAGACCGTTTACTTTGACGACCTCGACCCCAAATGTTTGGTCGGTAACATTCATATTCGCTCCTCTGGTTTCTCAAGACTCTGGGATCTGTGTGATGCGTAAGGCCTCCGGGTCGTAGCTGACATCCATACCCACCCAAGCCTTTCAGTCGCCCAGAGCGCCATAGATCAAGCGAACCCCATGATCGCCAGGGAAGGACATCTCGCGCTTGTCGTGCCCCATTACGGGACTCGTTCAGTCCAGGCACAGGAAGTCGGCGTTCACGAATACCGTGGGGAACGTGGTTGGGTATCATGGTTCGGCTCAAGGGCAGAACGCGTCCTGCGTATAAGGAACAGGTGAATGGACATGCTCAACCCCGATCAGCTTCACCGGACCACCAAGCTCGAAATCGATGACGGCCGTGCCCGCTCCATTGATGAAGCGCAAGAGATCATGGCAAGTTACGTACTCCAGATCGATGTTGGCAGCGGAATCGACGAAAGCGAAACCCGACAGGCCATGTTGCTGACTGCAGTCAATACAGCCGTTCGGGCCTTTCTTGGCGGCGTCCATGTATGTCTGCGTGAGAATGTGCATTTGAAAGTGGCTTGGGTGGCGGGTGTGGATATGGCTACCGCCATTGAGAATTACGGAGGAAAGATTGTCAAATCGCTAAACTGTAACTTCCCGACTTTCGTAATTGGGGACGTAAAAGAACAATCGGTTGGGAGTCTGGTTCTGCACGGAACCTGGGAAGGGTGGTCCGGCGGGGTCGTCGAGAAGACGAAGGATCGGCTGGGTGAATCGGTGGAATTTCCCCTGGCAGGGATGCTTGCAGCCTCGCTTGGAGTCTCCGAGGCATTTCAACATCTGCGCGGCGATGTTGTCGCCGGTCGCCGGTCGACAGGGTTATCGCTTTGGGACCCGCGATGCGATTGGCGGGACACTCCTGCCTCTGGTGAACCATGTCACTATCTGCCCAAGCGACTCTGGTTGATCGGTCTCGGTCACCTCGGACAGGCTTACGCCTGGGCGCTGAGTTTGCTCCCGTACAGGAATCGAGCGGCCGTTGATCTCGTTCTCCAGGATTTCGACAGCATCGTGAAAGCCAATGAAAGCACAGGGATGCTGAGCGATGATTCGCTAGTGGGGCAAAAGAAGGCACGGATTGTCTCCACACGCCTGGAAGCGTTGGGGTTCAATACGATCATCAACGAACGGCATTTCGATTCCGCGACACGCCGGAACATCAACGAACCGAGCGTTGCGCTCGCTGGAGTCGATGATCCGGCGCCAAGACGGCACCTTGAGACCGCCAACTTTGATCTGATCGTTGATGCGGGTTTGGGTGGAAACCCAAGGAACTACTTGGACATCATGATTCACTCATTCCCGTCAGGGATCGAAGCATCGCGTACTTTCCGACCACGCGGCACGCAGCATACCCGGCCCCCCGTTGACCAACCCGCCTATCAGGACTTTCACCGACGCGCCAAGACGATCACAGATCTCACTGATGACGAAATCAGGTGCGGTATCATCGACGTGGCCGGAAGGTCGGTCGGGGCTGCCTTCGTCGGCTGCGTCGCGGCAACATTCGTCATTTCGGAAGTCCTGCGCTTCCTCGCCGAAGCCCCCCGGTTCGAAGTCTTCGGTGTCACACTGCGGAATCCAGAGAAGATTCGGGTATCTCCCAACACAGTCAAAGGTCCAGCGATCAATCCAGGATTCGTCCCAGCTCGCGACGTCACATAGAAGGCCCCTTGTTCTGCGCTGGCTGATTCTAGGTCAGTCGCGGCGGGGATGCTCCTTGACCCGCACTTTCTCCAGCGATTTCGGCGGCGGGCAGCTAACCTTGGAGGTGGCCGTGCGCACGAGCCCCAACCTGATCTTCAGGTCCTTTATTTCGCGCTGTTCCTTGACCGTTGGATATAAGCGTTTGCTTGCTTTCACTGTTG
>JAPOSK010000051.1 GCA_026709725.1 Paracoccaceae bacterium
TACCGCATACAGGATCCCGGTGAGAATGGCTGTCAGACCCGTTCGTCTTTTTCAATCGTATGCCGGTCATCACATTGCCGTTCTGGGGTTGGGTCGGTCCGGTATGGCCTGCGCCGGCGCACTTGCCAGCGCGGGGGCTGATGTTGTCGTCTGGGATGACTGTGAGGCACAGCGCGCCAGGGGTGCGGCGGCGGGCCTTCGCGTCCGGCAACCGGTTTGGGGCGGATCTTCGCCGGAGCGGCTGATCGTCTCTCCGGGTATTCCGCACTGTCATCCTGAGCCGCATCCGGTGGTTGCTGACGCACTCGGAGCCGGCGTGGCGGTTGATAATGACATCGGCCTCTTCTTTTGCGCTCTGGCCGAAGCCTGCAAGGGAGAGGATATGCCCGCAGTTGTTGCCATAACGGGGTCCAATGGCAAGTCCACGACAGCTGCGCTGCTGCATCACCTGCTCCATATGTCCGGGAAAAGAGTGCGTCTTGTTGGCAATATCGGCAATCCGGTCATGACGGTGACCGAGGTGACCGGTGATCAAATCATCATTCTTGAACTCTCATCATATCAGTGTGATCTCGCTCAATGCCTCGAACCCGACATCGCGGTCTTTCTGAACTTCTCGCCCGACCATCTTGATCGGCACGATGGCGTTGCGGGCTATTTTGCTGCCAAGCAGCGCATGTTTGAAGGGGCACGGATCAGGGCGGCGGTCGTCGGGCTTGACCAGCCGGAAGGGCGCGTGATTGCGGGGGGCGTGTCCAGCAGGCTCGGGAGGGATGCCGTGACCGGCTTTACGGGCACGGGTCAGGTGGCGGCGATACAGTGCCGGGAATCTCATCTGTCGTGGCGGAGAAACGGGCAGAGGGTGCGGATCGATGTGGCGGGCTGTCCCGGACTCAAGGGTCAGCACAATGTCCTTAATGCTGCAGCGGTCCTTGCGGTTCTGGATCGTCTGGGTGCACGACCGGAAGATGCAGCAGGCGATCTGATGTCCTTTCCCGGGCTTCCCCATCGAAGTCAGCATGTCGGCACCTTCAGGGGCATCGCTGTCATCAATGACTCGAAGGCGACCAATGCCGCAAGTGCATTGCAGTCCCTGCGGTCCCATCCATCAATTCGCTGGATTGCAGGCGGACGGGCCAAGGAGGGCGGAATCGGTGTGCTCACGGATCATTTGGCGGGCATCCGCAAGGCCTACCTCATTGGCGAGGCTGCGGAGTTTTTCGCGCAGGAGTTGACGGAAACATCGCATGAAATCTGTGAGACAATGGATCGGGCGGTGGCAGCGGCAGTCCGGGATGCAGCGGCGGGTGACACCATACTGCTTGCGCCGGCTGCGGCAAGTTTTGATCAATATGCAAATTTTGAAGCCCGCGGAGATGATTTTGTCGCCCGGATCAGAACCTGTTTCGGTGCAGGAGGATGTGGCACGGGGCCGGGGCAAGAAATGTGTGGACTGACCACCGGACATTGAAGTAATGGTGCCGGCAGCGTCCGGCAAGAGTCGCTGACAGACAAGATGTATCTGGCCTTGGCAGGTCTCAGACAGAGTGCAATACAGTGGTGAGAAACAATTTCGCTGAAGAGCGGGCTCCCGGATCCGTATTCCCAATGTGGCGACGGACAGTCGACAGATGGTCGATTTATATTGTCATCTTTCTCTACACCATAGGGGTTCTCCTGAGTTTTTCGTCATCCCCACCGCTTGCGGAGAATCGTGAGCTGGATGTCATGCTGCTGATCGGAAAACATGCCGCCTTTGGTCTGATTGCGCTGGCTCTTATGGTGGTTGTCTCCATGCTGTCAGTCAGGAATGCCCGGCGGCTCGGCTGTGTCGTTTTTGGCCTTGCACTGCTCCTCCTCCTCCTGTTGCCCTACTTCGGAACGAATTTTGATAAAGGTGCCATGCGCTGGTACTCGCTTGGAGCGTTTGGGTCACTTCAGCCATCCGAATTCATCAAGCCGGCCCTGATCATGTTCTCGGCCTGGCTGATCGCCGATGCCCGTGATGGTTTGGGCAACATAACCGTTTTCCATCTGTTCAACGTCAATATCGGCTACTTCTGGTTCATTCTGTTTACCGGAGCAGTGATTGCCTCCCTGGTGACGCAACCTGATTTTGGTCAGGCGTTTCTGGTTTTTGTCGGTGGGTGCATCGTCTACTTTGTATCAGGAGCCTCGTTGCTGCCACTCTATTTCTTTGCCTGCCTGGCTGTTGTGGTGGGGTATCTGGCCTACCAGCATTCTGAACATTTCCAGTCCAGGATTGACGATTACATCACCCATATGATCGGTGATGGCAGTTCACGTTATGAGCAGCTTGATATCGCCACCAACGCGATCATCAACGGCGGTTTGCTCGGGATGGGCCCGGGTAATGGTACGGTCAAATGGCATCTGGCAGATGCTCATACCGATCTCATTATTGCAGTCGCAGTTGAAGAATACGGGTTGGCGGGAATCGGAATCATCGTCATGCTTTTTGTCATCCTTTTCTGGCTGTCAATTTCACGACTGAAGCAGACACGGGATTCGTTTGTCAGAATCGCGGGTGTCGGCTTGATTACAACCTTCAGTTGTCAGGCGCTGATCAATCTTCTGGTGACAATGCGCTTGATCCCGGCCAAGGGGATGACCCTGCCAATGATTTCCCAGGGCGGATCCTCGCTGCTCGCTGTCGGTTTGCTGCTTGGTCTGCTGTTTGCCCTGACCCGCAAACCAATTGAAGACACAATGCCCGGCCTCAATGGCGGGCATTGTG
>JAPOSK010000075.1 GCA_026709725.1 Paracoccaceae bacterium
CGTTCAACCTACGCGGATCCCGCCCACCCCTACACGCGATCCCTGCTCCCGGCCCCGCGCTGCGCCCGGTTCGGTCTTGGGAATGGCCGAGAGCAGGGATCGCGTGTAGGGGTGGGCGGGATCCGCGTAGGTTGAACGGGATGGGCCGACCTCGATGATCCGGCCCAGATACATGACGGCAACGATATCACAAAGATATTCAACAACAGCCAGATCATGGGCGATGAACAGCATGGTCAGGCCCCGCTTCTCGCGGATGTCGAGCAGAAGATTGAGGATCTGTGCCTGAATCGAGACATCAAGGGCCGAGACGCTTTCATCAGCGACAATGAAATCCGGATCAAGGGCAAGAGCCCGGGCAATTCCGATCCGCTGCCGCTGTCCGCCGGAAAATTCATGGGGATAACGGCGCATGTCATCAGGTTGCAGGCCGACCTCTTCAAGGAGCGCCGCCACCCGGTCGATCCGGTCGCGGGGAGAACCGATGCCATGGGCGATGAGACCTTCGGCGATGATGGCCTTGACCCGGAGGCGCGGGTTGAGTGAAGAAACCGGATCCTGGAAGATGATCTGCATGCGACGTCTGAGGATCCGCATGCTTGGATTGTCAAGGGCCAGCATATCCCGGCCATCGAAGATCAGACTGCCCGCACTCGGTTCAATCAGGCGCAGGATGGCTCGTCCGAGGGTCGTTTTTCCGGAACCTGATTCACCGACAAGGCCAACAATGCTGCCCTGCGGAAGGTCCAGATTGACATCCTGAACCGCATAAACCGGCCCCCGGTCACTCCTGAAGGTTACCGAAAGACCCTTGATGACAATCAGCGAACTCGGCATCGGGTCAGGCTCCGGCAGTCCGAATGCAGCGCGAAGAGTGACCCGGTGCGGCCTCAATGAGCGGAATTGTCCCGGATCGGCACTCCGCTTCGGCCAGCGGACAGCGGGAGGCAAAGCTGCAACCGGGCGGCATGTCGTGCAGCGCTGGCACACTTCCCGGAATGGGAATCAGGCGATCACCCTGTCCCTCGCCATGACGGGGGATCGAGGCCAGAAGACCCTGAGTGTAGGGATGGCGCGGACCGGCGAAAAGATTCCTCACCGATGACTGCTCCTGAATCTGACCGGCATACATCACCGCAACATCGTCGGCCATTTCGGCGACAACACCAAGATCATGGGTGATGAATAGGATCGACATGCCAAGCTCGGCCTGCAAACGGCGCATCAGGTCAAGAATCTGGGCCTGGATCGTGACATCGAGAGCCGTTGTCGGTTCATCGGCAATGAGGAGGGAAGGGTTGCAGACCAGTGCCAGTGCGATCATGGCCCGTTGCCGCATTCCACCGGACAATTCGTGGGGCCAGGCATGGTAACGCTGTCCCGCCGCGGGAATCTCGACCATTTCAAGCATGTCGATAACCCGTTTCTTGCGTGTGCGGGCATCACCCTCACCGTGAAGTTTGAGCATTTCCCCGATCTGGTCACCAATCGGGTAAAGCGGGTTGAGCGATGACATCGGTTCCTGGAAGATCATGGAGATATGAATACCCCGCAAATTCCGCAATCTGTCCGCGGTTAGCTGATCCAGATCAATGGGCGGCATGATGGGGTCGGGATGGAACTGTATTCGTTGGGCAGCCAGCTCGGCATTGTTGGGCAAGAGGCCCATGAGAGCCAGAGAGGTGACGGATTTTCCCGAACCGCTTTCACCAACCAGGGCGAATGTTTTCCCCCGGCGGATGGTGAAGCCTACATCACGCAAGGCGGTCACTGCGGCACGCCGGTCCCTGAAGGTGACGATGAGTCCCTCAACTGTGAGGATATTGTCAGGGATCATCAGACCGTCGCATGTGCGGCAGGATCAGGCATGGCCCGGGCGGGTGCATACGAATCACCGATCACTGTTGCAAGGGGTTGAAAGAGCCGGGAGAGGGTCAGATCATGACCCATCGAATCAACGGTGTCGAGTGCTGTATCCACAAGACGGAACAGGGTGAAGTCGGCCCGCTCTCCCGGATCTGCACACTGGCGGGCCGGCAGGTGCAGGATGCTGCGGGGGTGTTCGGTGATTGCCGCAAGACAGGATTCCGGATCCATTCCAAGCATATGAAACTTGGAAACGGTCAGGGCAAGACTGCAGACCGGGCCCTTGAGGTTGCGGCCATGGAGGTCGGTTGAAATGCTGAAGGGCAGAAAGCCCCGCTGCAAGGCTGCCCGGGCGATGTTGAAATCAAAGGATGCGACACCATGGCCAATATCCATGAGAATCCCGCTTTCAGCGGCTTTCCGGGCCATCTCCCAGACGGCATCCGTGTCACCGATGGAGCCGGCCGGCTTTCCATTGAAACAGTGTGTCACGATATCTCCGGGGGCAAGAAGCGGGAGAACTTCATCAATGAGCGGCGGCGGTTCGCCGACATGCACCATCAGGGGCAGACCGGCAATCTCGGCAACGCGCTTGGCAATCCTGAGTGGGGTAATCCCCCACGAACCGACGATGACACCGCTGGCCCGGATCTTGACTCCGCAAATGACATCCCGATGCGCCTCAATGACCGCCAGTGTCCGGTCGATGTCAATGGAACGCGGATCAATCAGTTCCGGAACCCGGTTGCAGGCCACCAGGCCGATGGAGCCAATATTGATGAAGGCGCGAACTGTCTCCACAGCAGGGTCAATGATGTACTCGCGGAGGCCGTGAAAACTGGCCTCTCCCGCTGAACCGGCATCAGCCAGAGCGGTGACCCCGTAGCTG
>JAPOSK010000483.1 GCA_026709725.1 Paracoccaceae bacterium
GGAGAGGATCCATGAGACAGATTGGGCGATGGGCCACATGTCTGGTGGTGGGCGTGTTGATCGGGGTCGGTGCTGCCCCCGCCCAGACCACCGTGACGACCGACGGGCTGATCGGCCCGAGCGCCTGCGTGACCCGCCTCGAAAACAAGCAGTATGACGTTCTGGAAGTGCACGCGATGTCTTCCACCAGCGTGACGTTCCGGACGAAAGCCTACCTCAACCTCTACTCGGCCCTGCGGGCCCGGGCCGGGGATAGCGGTGCCACCTCCTTCGGCATCGCCATCGCTCTCTATAACGGACGGACGGGGGTCCTGCTGCAGTCGCCGGCCCTCGGCTTCACGATCGATTCAAGCAACCCCGACATGGCCGTCCGCCAGCCGACCCCGTTCACGGTCAGCCCCAAGACGCCCTATCTCGCAGAGATCTGGGTGAATTCAGGACTGGGGGGCAATAACAAACTGACCGAGATCTGCTTCATGACCGGCGGGACCTACACCATGACGGTCGATCCGGGCGCCAGCAGCCAAACCTCAAACGGCTGCTTCTCCATCAGCCCCCGCACCATCCAGGATGTCCGCAACTGCTGGTGTGGACGCAAGACCAATCTGCCCCTGTTCTCGACCACCTCCGCCCCCACACAGGCCGCCTTCCGGCAAAGCATCGGCTGCCGGGACTGAGGGGCGGGCTGCCAGACCCCGGTCGGTGTCCGGGGGGTCCACCGGCGGCCTGAGTCTCATACCCGAGGGTTGGGTCTCATAGAGTGTGAGCAGGATGACGGCCTGAGTCTCACTGAATGTGAGTTCAAAATCGCCAGAGTCTCAAGCGGGGGCGATGAGAGTCTCAATTCGCTACAGGCATGATGTGCCGGGGATTTGTCCGGCTGTCCGGGGATCATTCCCCGGGTTGTCCATTTGGAGGTCGCCCCTCTCCCATGCATAAGTGCGGATGCGGTCGCAAGGTCCCTGATTGGGCTCCGGGCCGTCCTGGTGAGTTGCCCCGCAGCTCTATCCTGACATCAATGTCCCCCAAGACCATATCCGATCACAGGATCATTGATTTTCAGATTGTCATCTCTGTGTTTTTTGCA
Organism: Paracoccaceae bacterium; assembly: GCA_026709725.1. Taxonomy (GTDB): domain Bacteria; phylum Pseudomonadota; class Alphaproteobacteria; order Rhodobacterales; family Rhodobacteraceae; genus MPNP01. The sequence continues at coordinate 1,088 of JAPOSK010000483.1, forward strand.
TCCTGAACAGCAAAATGAACACAAAGGCCGAGCCGATTGATGAGGTTACGATTCCCACTGGCAGCTCCTGCGGTGCAAGGAGAAGTCTGCACAGCACATCCGAACCGGTCAGCAGTATGGCACCGATGAGGGCTGCCGTTGGCAGAAGTCGGCGGTGCAACGGCCCCGCAATCCCCCGTGCAAGATGCGGGACCATCAGGCCCACAAAGCCGATTACGCCGGCGACGGAAACAAATACCGCCGTGGCCAGCGCCGCCAGGAAGAACATGCTGAACCGCAGACCCTGCACCGGCACACCAAGCGTTGATGCTGTGAGATCGCCGGTCAGGAGTGAGTCGAGCCATCGGCTGCGATGCAGGGAATAGGCCAGGATGATCACCAGTCCGGTGCAAACCAGCGGGAAGGTTTCCCATCGGGCCAGACCGAGGCCGCCCAGCATCCAGAAAATCACCGAATGCGCAGCGCGGCTATCACCCGCGAAAATGAGATAGTTGGTGATCGCGGCAAAGAGAAAAGACACTGCCAATCCAGCAAGGATCAACTTTTCTGGTGCGCTGGTGCGCAAACCGTGGACAAGTCCGAGCACGATGCCCGAGGCAATGAGTCCGCCGCAGAATGCCGCGAGCGGGAGCGTCCAGAAGCCAAGGATGTCGCCTGTGACCGTGATGACAAAGACAGCACCCGCCGCCGCGCCTGATGACAGGCCGAACAGGAAAGGATCGGCCAGGTCGTTGCGCGTGGTTGTCTGCAAGACGACACCGACGATGCCCAACCCGGCACCGATTGTGGCTGCGAAGAGCGCACGCGGCAAGCGCAGGTCAAACACAATCCGATGCAGTGGCGATATGTCGCCCTCAACAAGTCCAATGTTGAGGGCAATCGCCAGAGCGATGTCGGGCAGCGGGATTTGTGTCGTTCCATAAAGTTTCGACGTCAATAGAAGGTCTGCCAGAACAACCGCCCAAGCCGCGATGTTGACCAGGTCTGAGCGGACCAAGTCAGTTCAGCCCTGGATGCATCGCTCGTGCCATTTTCCTGATGGCGCGGATGTTTGCCGGACCAGGTGTCAACTCTTCATACCGCAAGCCAATCCAGCGTTCGTTCCTGACCGCATCGGTCTGTGACATGACCGGGTGCTCTTGCAGGAATCTGAAGGTGTCGATGGCACCGTTTCCAGTCTGATAGTCGAGCAGCACCAGGAACTCCGGATTGGCTGCCGCCACTCCTTCCCATGAAGTGCGACCCCAGCTTGTATCAAGATCATGGGTCACATTCACACCGCCTGCCGCTGCGATCATCGCATCGGGAATGGCAAACTTGCCGGCGGTAAAGGGTGCATCAGCCGGCCCATCCAGGAGGAAGACGCGGAGTTTCCCGGTGTCGGCGGTCTGCGCCTTGATGGCACTGAGCTCCGCTTTCCACCCGGCCACAAGATTTTCAGCCCTGTCTTCAACCTTCATGACCTTGCCAAGGCGCAGAATATCATCAAACAGCAGGTCCATGCTGGCGACGGGACGATTCTTGTCGAGATGCACGCAGCTTTCAGTCAGCACCATGGTCCTGATGCCGAAGGGTGCAAGCGTTTGGGGCGTGACATCCCCACCGGGACGCATGCCATAGTACCATCCGGCAAAGAAGAGATCCGGTTCCACTGAAATCAGGTTT
>JAPOSK010000576.1 GCA_026709725.1 Paracoccaceae bacterium
CATTCACGCGCTCCCGCAGTCTGTCGGCCACAGCCAGGACAGCACATTTGTCATCACCCTGTGCCCGAAAGAGATCAACACCCTCCGATTCGGTGATCACCTCACCATCAAGGGCCCGGTCGAGAATGGCCCTCGCTGCAGGACTCGCGCTCATCAGAGCCGCTTCATCAACCACAGGCCCTCCAGTTGCCCGCAGGATCATACAGATTCCAGACATTGCACACGAGCCAGCCCGTCACTGCGTGCCATGGCAAGAACCCGATCCCGGATCTCCGGTGCGATATAGCGTTCTGGCTCTTGCAGATACCTTGGGTAGATTGTCAACCGTTCCTCAAACCCATACCCGGCTGACCGGCAGCGGTCAGCAAGAGCCTGGATTCCCGGCCAGGCATGCTGTGGATTGATGTAGTCTTTGGTGACGGGACTGATTCCGCCCCAGTCATTCAATCCCGCTGCAAGGTAGTCGATGTGCCGGGTTTCGAGATTGGGAGGTGCCTGAATGCTGATTTCCGGGCTGAGAATCAGGCGCGCAACGGCGATGGTCCGCACCATGTCCTCAAGCGTCGGTTCGGGGTGATTGACCATGGCGATATCGGGCTTGCGCTGAAAGTTCTGAACGATGACCTCCTGAATATGACCATGACGCTTGTGGACCGCTTCAATGGCCGCAAGGGTCGCAAGGCGTTCGTCCCAGGTCTCGCCAATCCCGACAAGCAGGCCGGTTGTGAAGGGAACCCCCGCCACTCCGGCGCGCTCAAGCGTGCGAAGGCGTTGCACGGGGACCTTGTCCGGACAGGCGTGATGCGCCTGACCGGCGCGCGTCAAACGCCGACTGACCGATTCCAGCATCACGCCCATCGACGCTGACACCGGACGCAACAGTCCGATCTCATCCTCATCCAGTGTCCCGGCATTGACATGCGGCAGGAGCGATGTCTTCGCCAGGACCATCTCGCACATTGCCGCAAGATACTCGGTCATCCGCCGGAAGCCGAGTCCGGCCAGCCATTCCCGGGCGACGGCATACCGCAGCTCGGGTTTCTCCCCAAGGCTGAAGAGCGCCTCCTTGCAGCCTCTGGCTTCACCATCCCGGACCCGCTGCAGGACATCATCAGGTGTCAGGATTCGTGACCCCGGATCCTCGATCGGGCGGGCAAATGTGCAATAGCCGCACGTATCCCGGCACAGATTGGTCAATGGCACAAAGACCTTGCGGGAATAGGTCACTGTCCGGCCCCAGTACTGATCGCGTTTTGCGGTGGCGCGATCCAGCAGGGTCCGGGTCTCGGTCCTGAGAAGGTCGGCGACAAATTCTCGAGTCATCCCGGCGTGTCCTCAGTGCAGGATTCCAGACCCGTCTGAATAGCCTGATCGCCCGGATGGAGCAAACGAAGCCCGCAGCACAACCCCCGGCACGCTCACATGTCGCAGCCTTCCCGATCAGCATAGTAGCCGATCACATCGCCGGCGGTTGTGACACCGAGACCGTTCAGATGTCGGGTGACATAGGCAAAGTAGGCAATGATCTGGTTGGCTTCCAGGATCTGCCCGTCATCCCATCCATGCGAACGCAGGACCGCAACATCAGACTCGATCATCATCGCCGGACGCCGGGTCAGTTTTTCGGCATAGTTCAGGAGTGCCCCGCACGCCGCATCCAGGACATCGTCAAATGTGCCGGACTTGAATCCCCGCTCGATCCTGTCAGCCCGCTCGTCATCGGCTATCTTGTGGCGGGCATTGGCCCAGTGATTGGCATAGGAATATGCGCATCCATTGAGATGCGCGACGTAACTGCCGATTGTCTCCTGCAGCCAGACCGGCAGCGTGTTGGCATCGTTGTGGAGGACAGCACGATAGAGTTCGACATGGCCAACCATTGTGGCCGGACGCAAACCGTGCACCCGCATGACATTGTCCACTGTACCATGCGGTGTTTGAGCCTGTGCAAGTGCCGATTTCAACTCCGGACCCGCAGTGTCCTCACGCGGTATTTCAATCCATGCATTCATTCTGCAAACCCTCCTTCGGCTGGGGCCCCGTCAGCCCTGTCATGGGCTCCTTCCAGCACTGGACCCATATCTGCATGGAATTGAATCAGCGTCGGATGATCGTTCATCCCGTCTGCAGGACACGGATTGCCTTTGGCAGGTTCTGTGAAGTCACTGTTCCGTGGCACTCTCCCGGAGGACTCGGAGTGATCGCATTGGGGAAGGATGACATCGGGACAATTCCGATCAGGTCACTGCACATGGTGCCAGAACCATATTCAGGATTGTCTCAAGGTTGAATTCGAGCCGGTCGGCGAGCGCCTCATCCGTCATGTAGGATCGCTCGAAGAGAATCTCTCCCGTGTAGCGATTGGTGAGATAGTAATAGCCGATTGCCGCAATGGTGATGTTGAGCTGGACGGGATCAATTCCGGAGCGGAACGTTCCATCGGCGACACCGCGCTCAAGAATGCGCCGGACCATGTCGACAAATTGCCGACTGGCTTCACGCAGACGATCAGAACCCTCGATATGACGCGCCTGGTGAAGGTTGGCACTGTTGACCAGACGGATGAATTCAGGGTTTTCTAGATAGTAGTTCCACGTAAAGCATACGAGCGTTTCCATGGCTTCGCGGGGGGACAGTTCGGCAAGATTCAGGGACTGTTCCACAGTCCGGATATCAAGATAGGCTTCTTCAAGGACAGCGGTGAACAATTTGTCCTTGCCACCGAAATAGTGGTAGATCATGCGC
>JAPOSK010000318.1 GCA_026709725.1 Paracoccaceae bacterium
GTCCCTGAGCGTCGAAAGCCATATCCGTATGGTGGCTGCCGCGCAGAGCTTCATCTCCGGCGCTGTGTCGAAGACTGCCAACATGCCGGCTGACTCCACCGTTGAAGACTGCATGGATGCCTACAAACTCTCCTGGCAGCTCGGTCTGAAGGCCCTTGCCCTCTATCGCGATGGCTCCAAACTCAGCCAACCCCTTTCCTCGGGACTGCTTGATGTTCCGGAACTTGTTGATGCGGATGATGCGGCCGGGGAAGGGCGCATTTCCGAGGCGGCACGCCGGATCACGGAAGAGGTCTTCAGGAAGGAACGCCGGATTTTGCCCCTTCGACGCACCGGCTACACACAAAAAGCCGTTGTGGGCGGGCACAAGGTGTACCTTCGGACCGGAGAATATGAAGACAAAACGCTCGGTGAGATTTTCATTGACATGCACAAGGAGGGCGCTTCCTTCCGGGCCATGATGAACAACTTCGCGATCGCGATCTCCATCGGCCTGCAATACGGTGTCCCGCTCCAGGTCTTTGTCGACGCCTTTGTCGGTACGCGGTTTGAACCATCAGGTTTTGTCAATGGCAACGACCGGATCAGGAATGTCGGCTCCATTCTGGATTATATTTTCCGTGAACTGGCGATCGAATACCTTGGCCGTTCGGATCTTGCCTTCGCGAAACCGGCATCATACCGCAATACGGACATTGCCGATCTTGCCACACCGCAGGAGACGGCGAAGGACATTGCGCATGTTGCCATGTCCGATGAGTCATCACGGATGCAGGACAATGCCGCCGAGATTGTGAGCATGCAAGTCGCTGGTGGAAGTGCAGATGTCTATCCGATGAGCGTCTACAAGGCATCCGGCGAGATGCCCGCAGCGGGTCAGGAAAGCCAGAAACCGGCCTACACCGGCGATGTCTGCAATGTCTGCGGGAGTTTCGAACTCATCCGCAGCGGGACCTGCATGGTCTGTCAGAGTTGTGGCACGACGACAGGGTGCAGTTGAGGGATCGCGCAAACCTGCAATTCCGGCCACAACAGCGGGAGAAAAAACCCTCTCTCGTCCCGAATGCTTTCTGCGGGATGCCGGCAGGTCCAGGAAGGTCTCCGACGCAATCAGGTCGGATGTCTGTCATTGAGGAGGGGCGGCAGGGATTGCAATGGGGGCCTGACCGGTCGGTCACGGGCCGCTGCTCTCCTCCACAGGATCATCCTCTGCGGCGGACCCGCTCCATGCGACCCGGCCGGTCTCACCCCATGGCCCGCTGTGCTGGCCACGGGACATGCCGGCAATGCCTGTGCGGGCAATTTCAATCAACCCAAGGGGGCGCATGAGATCGGTAAATGCATCAATCTTTTCGGTTGTCCCCGTGATCTCGAAGATAAAGCTCTCGATGGTTGAATCGACAACCCTGGCTCGAAAGATGTCCGCCAGCCGCAACGCCTCCACCCGATTGTTCCCCTGACCCCTGACCTTGAGAAGAGCCAGTTCACGTTCGACAGCAGGACCTTCACCGGACAGGTCATAGACTTCATGAACAGGGATCATCCGGTCGAGCTGGGCCATGATCTGCTCAATAACGTTCTGGGAGCCTGAGGTGACAATCGTGATCCGCGACTGGTGACCCTGATGGTCAACTTCAGCCACCGTCAGGCTTTCAATATTGTAGCCCCGGGCGGAAAAAAGACCGATGACCCGTGCGAGGACACCCGCTTCATTATCGACAACAACAATCAGTGTATGAACCTGCTCACGCCCATGTCTGGTGTCCCTGAGATCATAGGCGGATTTTCTTGAAGTGCCGTCCTTGAGTTTGAGCGCGTTCATGCCATATCACCGAATCTGAAGACTAGACCAGAACTGAACCTTCGTCCGCAGAAACGGAACGGTCCTCGACATCAGAAGCAAAGATCATTTTGTTATGCGGCTCCCCGGAAGGAATCATGGGGAAGCAGTTCTCGTGCTTTTCAACCTGGCAATCGACAATGACGGGGCCGTCATGCCCGACCATTGCCATGATCGTGTCATCGAGTTCTGCAGGCGAGTCCACTGCCAAACCGAGACAGCCAAAGGCTTCCGCGAGTTTGACAAAGTCGGGAAGGGCTTCAGACCAGGAGTGGCTGTAGCGAGAGCCATGCAGCAATTCCTGCCACTGGCGAACCATGCCCAGGCGCTTGTTGTTGATGATGAACTGCTTGACCGGCAGTTTGTACTGCACAGCAGTTCCCATCTCCTGCATGTTCATCAGCCAGCTGGCATCACCGGCAACATTGATAACCAGCGCATCCGGATGGGCAACCTGGACACCGATTGAGGCCGGCAGGCCATACCCCATGGTTCCCAGACCCCCCGAGGTCATCCAGCGATTGGGGTCCTCGAATGTCATGAACTGCGCTGCCCACATTTGATGCTGGCCGACATCGGTTGTGATGTAGCGGTCCTGATCAACGGTCAGGGCCTCAAGACGCTGGATTGCGTATTGCGGTTTCAGGGCTGTCTCGGATTGTCGGTAGGCCAGACAGTCCCGGCTGCGCCATTCGACAATCTTCTCGTGCCAGTTGCCGACAGCGCGCGCATTGGTTTTTGAGCCGCGCCCGCGCCACTCTGCCAGGACTGCTGACAAGATCTCTGCGGCATCACCGATAATCGGCAACTCCGTGGGAATTGCCTTGTTGATTGACGACTTGTCGATATCAATATGAACCTTGAACGACCCCGGGCTGAAATCACTCACCCGGCCTGTGA
>JAPOSK010000135.1 GCA_026709725.1 Paracoccaceae bacterium
GCGGCGACACGCCATATGACACCGTCTCGGTGGATTTGCGGCTGGCCGCTGAAATTTATGTCCCGGTCACCGGAACAAACATCAATCTTGATGTCGGCAAGCGAGTCGGCGTTGGGAAGACATTGCAAACCGTTTTCACGGCCAAAACAATCGGCGATGGCGACACATACAAACTGGACGCAGGCGAATTTATCCTGGGTCGCACGATGGAGGCGGTATCCCTCCCTGTTGGGGAAGCGTGTCTCGCCGCAAGGGTTGAGGGGCGCAGTTCGCTGGCGCGCCAAGGGCTGATTGTCCACTTCACCGCCCCGACGATTCACACCGATTTCAACGGCACAATCACCCTTGAAATGATTAACTTGGGTAAAATGCCCCTGATACTGATGCCCGGAATGCGGATTTGCCAGTTGATTGTCGAATCCGTTATCGGCGTTCCCACGCCGGTCGGCCCGTCGCAGTTCCAAAACCAGCAAACGCCTGCCGGTTGATTCCCGCTAACCCGGTTCCACCAACTCCCTGAGGAAACATCATGCAGACCCAACCAATCGAAACCGCCTGGATGAAATGCAATGTCCAAAAAGGTATGTTCGCGACCGAATGCCTGGTGGTGGTCGACAACATCGACGGCAGTCCATATGGCGAAATGTTCGTCGACAAGCGACTGGTTAAACTTGACCGGGAAAAGGACCCCGGGATGGATGATTCCGTCTCGGGACAGTTGCGCGTCCACACCACATGGCAGAAACACAAAGCGGACGACCTGATAAGCGTCATGCTCCCGGCGGCCACGATGCAGAACGGTCGATTCCTGCGGGTTCCGGAAAATTGGCTGACAAGCGGTTAGCCGCCTCTCGCGGTGATTGCGAGCGGGGAACGAAGTCATGATAGTCAGCCGATTGACATTAAAGAACTGGCGCAACTTCCGCGAGGCGGATGTACGCTTGCGGGAGCGGCAGTTCATCGTGGGACCGAACGCCTCGGGCAAGTCCAACTTGCTGGATGTTTTTCGGTTTCTGCGCGACATCGCCAAGTCGGATGGCGGGGGACTGCAGAAAGCCATCAAAATCCGGGGCGACCTTTCCAAAGTGCGCTGCCTGAGTGCGCGGCGGGATACGGAAATTTTGATTGGAATTGAAATCGCCGAATCCGCGGACGATGAGACGCCCAAGTGGAAATATGAAATCGGAATCAAACAGGAGACCGCCGGACATCGGCGGCCGGTTCTTTCCCGTGAACGAGTCTGGAAAGGGGAAAAGAAAATCATTGACCGCCCCGAAACTTCCGACGAAGAGGACCCCGCTCGCTTGACGCAAACTTTTCTCGAGCAGATTAATGAGAATCAGAAGTTCCGCGAAATCGCCGAGTTCCTGGAAAAAATCACCTACCTGCATTTGGTGCCGCAACTGTTGCGTTACGCGCAAAACTTTCAGAACAATCTCATTGAAGACGACCCTTTCGGCCAGGGGTTTCTGGGGAAAATTGCAACTTCCAGCAAAAGAACGCGGGATGCCCGCCTGTCGCAAATAGAGAAGGCGATTAAAATCGCCGTGCCGAAACTGAAAAACTTGAGTTTTGAAAAAGACGAATCCGGCAAGCCGCATCTCAAAGCCCTGTATTCCCATTGGCGGCCCAGCGGCGCGTGGTAGCGGGAAGACCAGTTTTCCGACGGCACCTTGCGCTTGATGGGTTTTCTCTGGTCGCTGCTTGAAAAAGATTCTCTTCTCCTGCTGGAAGAGCCGGAACTGAGTCTTCACGCGGGCATTGTCGAAAAACTGGCGCCGCTTATTTACCGCATGCAGCGAAAGAACAAGCGCCAGATTTTGCTCAGCACCCACAGCCATGAATTGCTGTCAGACCGCGGCATTGACGGCCGAGAGGTCTTGCTGTTGATTCCCGGCAACGAAGGCACCCAAGTCGGCGTTTCCAGCAATTTCCCGGACATAAAAGCGCTGCTTGTTAACGGGGAATTGTCCGTAGGCGATGTCGTTATCCCGCGCACCGCCCCTGAAAATTGCGAACAGTTGGATATGTTTTCCTGATGAACATACACATCACGCTGATTGTCGAGGATGCGTTCAGCGAAGCGGTTGTGCGCGCCGTTTTCTCTCAAATCGAAAAACCGTATCGGGTTTGCAATGTTCTAAAATGGAACAAGCATAAAATCCAACACACCCTATCCGACATCAACAATGCCAGCCGTGGTTTTCCCTATCTCGTATTAACCGACCAGGACACCAAGAAAGATTGCCCACCCAATCAAATTGAGAAGTGGATTCACGGTGGCGTTCATCCCAATCTGCTTTACCGTTTCGCCACCATGGAAGTGGAGTCGTGGGTGATGGCGCACCGGGAATGTTTTGCGAAGTTTCTGTCCGTGTCCGCAAAGAAAATCCCCAGTCACCCGGATGAAATTCCCCATCCAAAGGAATGCTTAATCAGTTTGGCGCGCAAATCCCGAAATCGCAGGTTGCGGGAAGACCTGGTCCCCGCCCCCGGCGCGACCAGCAAGGTCGGCCCCGACTACAACGGCCGGCTGAGTGAATTTGTGCGAAACCACTGGCGCGCGGAAATCGCGGCGCAGAATTCCCCCAGTTTGGCGCGCGCCTTGAAGCGGTTGCGGGAATTTAAGCCGGTGTATCAGAACACAGGCAACTCAAGTGGGTGCTGACCACAGTTCTACTCGCCCCAAACGGCGGCGATTTTGGTTTTGATTTTTTGCTCGAAGGTGTGGATTAGG
>JAPOSK010000360.1 GCA_026709725.1 Paracoccaceae bacterium
CAATGCGCTCCTGATGGTGTTTGCGGGAAAGGTATTTTTTGTTGGCCAGGTCGATTTCATGGATTTGTTTTCCGCCAAAAAACGGCACCCCCTGCCCCTCCTGCACATAAACGCGCCGGAAACGGCCGGGGAAAATGATACGCCGGCTGATTTTGGGGTCACCGACGGTGGTCATTTCAGCGGCTTCCTTTTTCATGCGCCGCAAAATCAAATTGGCGATTGGCGCATGGTAGGAAGCATCCATCCGTCCGGCGTAATCGGAAAGATTGACGGTCCAGTTGCGCAAATCGGTGGACTTGTCAAAATAAGCCGGGCGCAGTTTGGCTATGGGCGACAGTTTCAGCGCTTCACAAAAAAGCCGCTCGGCATTATCAAGCGAGGAATTCGCTTGGTCGCGCAGGGCGTAGGAGCGCATAACCAAATCGTGTATCCGCTTTTTCAGCCTTGCCGGCGGATTGGGAATCGGAACGGAATCGAGATGACCGGGGTCAATGTGTGAAATAACCGCGCCATCCTGGTGGCTTTGAACGAGGGCGTTTCCCGCTTTGGTCCGCAGGTAAGCGTAGAGATAACCGACATCATCTTCCTTTTGGCATGTGATTCGGATGAGGTCGCTACTGCAAAACTTGCCGTTTAAGGTTTTGCTGACAAGCGCACACAGACCGATTGTGCCGGAGCATGTCAAAAGGATTTGACCCTCCCGCACCTTTAGGGCATCGATATCAGTGTCGGTGAGTTTGGAAAGGCAGTGATTGGCCTTGGGGTTGATGGCCGTCACTTGCGATGGCTGAATAATGGGTACCCCCGCTTCCCCCACCCAGATGCCGCGGAATCTCGGACGCCGGCTCGCTACAGCGATTCCATCTTCACCGGTAATGTGAACGATGGGCCATTTGCAACGCTCCATGTTTGTTCTCGCTTGCCAGCCCTCGGTATTGAAAAAACCGGCATCCAGTCGAAGGTCGTGCGCGAGCACATCGGCAAGCGCAATCGGGCGCCAGCGCAAATCGTCTTTCGGCAATTTAATTGCCGACTTGGCGGTCACCATGACAGCCCCTCCTTCTTTCGCCATTGGTTGAAAGCTTTTACGACATCGCCGGTTTGGTCATCGGGGATTTTCTCCCGCGATTCGACCGTGATAGGGCCGCCTAAATCAGCGCTTTTGCTGGATGGAAGTTTCTCTACAACAGAGCGCAAAATTTCGCTCCCATCCGCATCCCTTTTGAATAAAGGGTTGCCTCGCTTGTCATGGCCGATGCGGTCCGCCATCGCCATAAAAATTGGATAGTCGGCCATGGTTCGCGTTTTCTCTTCCCTGCGAATCTGCTCGGCGGTTTTCTTTTGCAGAATGAGCACGGAAGTTTGGGTGCCGTTTCTCGGCTGAAAAGTGTCCACATGCAGGTCGATACTGGCGATGATGCGCGTCTTTTCCGTCAACCACTGGCGGATAAAACCGAGCCCGGGCGCGCTCAGGATGGAATCAGGCAACACTATTCCCATGCGTCCGCCGGGTTTGAGCAGTTGCAAGCAACGCTCGATAAAAAGTTGCTCCGGCGGAGCGGATGTTCTCAGTCGGTCGCTTTTTGTCCAGCGGCCATCCTGATTTCGCCAGATGCACCCCAGTTCATATTGCTCAAGGATTGCTGTGTCGCCAATGGGAATTTTGCTCCCGAAGGGCGGGTTGGTGACAATCACATCAAACAGCCCGAGGCAGTCGGAATTGCGCAGGGCGGATGCCGAGATACCCAAGGAACGCGTCAGGTTCCGGCGAAATTCGTCGTCCCATGCATGGGGCGGCAAGAGAGAATCGGTGCGGAAAATGTTGCCGCTGCCGTCATTGTTCATCACCATGTTCATCTTGGTGGCTTTGGCGAGGTCGGGATTGATATCGAATCCAAAAAAGTTCGTTTGCGCGATATCCGCAATGCGATTTTGGAAGTTGCGATTTTGCGCAACGCTCCATTGCTGTTTTTTGGCGCCGTTTTCCTCCTCGTATAATGCTTGCACCTGGTCAATAACCTGGTTCATCGCAACCACAAGGAAGCCGCCGGTACCGCAGGATGGGTCGGTGACTTTGTCATCGGATGTCGGCGCAAGCATTTGCACGGTCATGCGCATAACATTCCGCGGAGTGAAGAATTCTCCCCGGTCGCCGCGCAGGTTTGCGCCCACGAGTTCTTCGTACGCTTTGCCTTTGATGTCGATATTGGTGTCGAGCAGCGAATATTTCTGAATTTCGCTGACCACATGGGCGAGACTGCGCGCATGCAGGTCGATGGTGTCATTTTTTCCGAAAATGTTGGCGTGTTTTTTCCTAACGCGCTCAAATATGGCCGTAATGCGGTTTTTGACGGTGAGTTGACCGTCCGGGTTGGAGCGCTCGCCCGATGTAGCGAAAAACTCAAGCGGTTTTCCGATGTTTTTTTCATCCTCGATTTTGCAGAAAATCACCTTCAGCAACTCGAAGAAAGCCGGCTGCTTCTGCATGCCGTCCGTGACATAGATGTGGTTATGGCATGCCTTGAAGACAAAAAGCAGATTGTCCTCGACGGCGTTTTTCAAGGTTTGACGCTGGGGGCGGTCGATATCCGCCACCCGGCCGTCGGCGGATGGAATGTCGTTGAATTCCGCAAATTCAACCGCGCCCGTTTCACCGGAAACTTTCCTGAGAACTTCCTTATGCTTGCCGTTTGTCCACATGCCCCATTCGCACTTGTCGCACGATGCCATATAGG
>JAPOSK010000157.1 GCA_026709725.1 Paracoccaceae bacterium
GCCCATTTCTGCGATGTAATTTGGTCCCTCGACGATCTCAACACCCTGATATTCAACCCTATAGGTCCCAACTGTAAACGTATCACCCGGTCTTGCATGGCGAATGTCCTCGATCTCCCAGCTCGTCACGGCAGAAATTCCCATAAGCATCAGACCAAAACCGATATGTCCAAGCAGTTTACCATAATCGCTTGCCGGCAGATATCGGAGCCAGACAAGTGAGCGGGTCACTGGAGCCCTGCCGAGGCGAATCTTGTTGGCATGGTCGGCGCAGGCCCCGGCGATGATCCAGGTTGCCAGTGCCAGACCGAGAATTCCCAGGGTATGACCAAAACCATGCATGGCCAGTGCACCGGTCACGAGAAGGAGAGTCAGAATCGCCGGCAGCCGGACATTATGGAGGGATGCACCGAGTGTGCTGCGCTTCCAGGCAAATGTTGAACCAACGGGCAGGATCAGGGCCAGTGCCATGGCAAAAGGCAGAAAGACGGCATTGAAATACGGCGGGCCGACCGAAAGCATGGTTCCAGTCGAAATCTCAACGATGACGGGCCAGAAGGTGCCAACAAGAATTGTGCCGGCACTGACGGTCAGAAGGACATTGTTGGCCAGAAGCGCCTGTTCCCGGCTGACGAGGGCAAATGACCCTCCCCCGACAATTCTTGGTGAGCGAATGGCATAGAGGGTGAGTGCTCCACCGGTAAAAAAGAGCAGGATAAAGAGGATGACGATGCCCCGGGTTGGATCACTGGCAAAGGCATGCACCGAGGTGATGATTCCGGACCGGACAAGAAATGTTCCGAGGAGTGAGAGCGAAAATCCCGCAATGGCCAGGAGCACGGTCCAGCTTGCAAGACATCCGCGGCGCTCGACAACGCGGACGGAGTGGAGCAGCGCTGTCGCCAGAAGCCAGGGCATGAAGGAAACGTTTTCAACCGGGTCCCAAAACCACCATCCACCCCAGCCCAATTCATAATAGGCCCACCAGGACCCGAGTGCGATTCCAAGTGAAAGAAAAATCCAGGAGACCAGAATCCAGGGCCGGACCCATTGGGCCCAGGCGGCATCGGCACGCCCTGCAATCAGGGCCGCAACGGCAAAACTGTAGGGGACAGCCAGCCCGACATAGCCAAGATAAAGCAGAGGGGGGTGCAGCGCGAGAGCCGGATCCTGCAGGAGCGGGTTCAGGTCATTGCCATTGAATGGCGGGTTGAGAACCCGTGCAAATGGATTGGATGTCAGGAGAACAAATGCAATCAGGGCTGTGCTGATGACCGAAAGAATGACCAGAACGAGGGTTTTCAGGACTGGCGCAAGCCGGTTCGCAGTGATTGCCACGAGACACGAAAACAGGGCGAGGATCAAAAGCCAGAGCATCATGGATCCCTCGTGGTTCCCCCAGACTCCGGCCAGTCGGTAAAGCAGTGGTTTGTCGGTATGGGAATGATTGATGACCAGTCGGACAGAAAAATCCGAGCCGATGAAGGCCCGGGTGAGGATGACGTAGGACACTGCAATCAGTGCAAATTGCAGGATTGCAAGCGGTCGCCCGATACCAACCCAGTTATGCCAACGGCGGATCAGTGCCAGTGACGGGAGCAGGACCCCCAAGATTGCAACCCCCATGGCCAGAACAAGTGCGATATGTCCGGTTGCAATAAACATCAGATATTCGGTTTCACCTCCGCATCACGGACATGTCGTTGTGCATTCTGTTGACAATTCCGGACGATGGAGATTTCAACGGGGTCTTTTTCTGGATCATTCTGCAGTCTATCCGTCATGCCGATACGCGGAATCATTGGGGAATTGTGTAACTGGATCGGAAACCTTTCTGTCCATTATCCGTGCCGCTCCAGCCGGAATTTCCAATTCAATTCCTCTTTCGATGCCCGACTCCCGCTGCGGGTTTCAACATTCCCGGACAACAATTCCTCCATTGCCGCAGCGAATTCATCCATCGTGAGCGGATCGTATTCGAGCATGATGGCCTGTTCGGTGTCATGTCGCGAGAAGAGGTCCGTGTTCTGGCTCCGGTAACAGGTGGTGATCAGTTTCTTGAGGCCGAGATGGTCGAAGTTGTGGCTGAAGTGGTGGAGGAAATTGCTGATGCGCGGATCGTCGCAGTTGTAGTAGACCGTCCTGCCCCTGAAGTGATCCTTGTAATGAGAGAGTTCCTTCTCGATGTCCGTGAGTTGGGTGTAGAACTCATCCTTCCTATTCCGCTTGGCCTGATTGAGATTTGCGTTCAGTGCCATGTCAGAAAGCGTCAACGCCGCATGTCATCAGGGGAAGTCTGCAAGACTTCGGGTTCTTTTTCGCACCCGCCAACCGCTCGACAGGCCTGACAGGCGCTGCATGATCCTCAAACGTTTTGGGGCCCTGTCCAGGAGCATCGGGCACACAGATGCCAAGACCGGCAGCAAGGGTATGCAACTGACCTTCTTCCCACACTGTCGTGACTCCTTTCATCGCTTTGACCAAAGACCCGATCTTGCGTTTCGGATATTCAGTCTTCTTGCCTACCTTCCGGGTCTCCCGCAAGGAATCGTTCTTCAGCTGAATCTGATCCTCATCCGTCATGCTGTCAATCCCGTCTCGACACATCCCCCCAGAGCATCCTCAATTCCACCCCGATTTGGAAGAGGCATCCAGCGACCCGGGTTCTGCATCCAAGGGCGTTCACTGTCGGGAAAACCGCAACACCCCCGCCATTCACTGCCATCATACG
>JAPOSK010000079.1 GCA_026709725.1 Paracoccaceae bacterium
CTTGGGAGCTAAGGACCGCGCAACGAACACCATTAGCGCGGCTATCACGCACGGAACCGACAAGGCCGCGCTGCACAGCTTCGTAACCGAACGGGCAGCGGCGGGAGCGACAGTCTATACCGACGATCATGCCGGGTATCGCGGGATTCCCTACAAGCACGAAACCGTCAAGCACTCCGTCAGCGAGTATGTCCGCAGCCAGGCCCACACGAACGGCATCGAATCGTTCTGGGCCTTGCTGAAACGTGGCTACCACGGCACTTTCCACCATATCTCGGAGAAGCATTTGCACCGCTACGTCAATGAGTTCTCCACTCGCTACAACCTCCGCCCAAGCGATACGCTAGCCATGATGTCGCATACTGTTGCGAAGATGGTTGGCAAACGGCTAACCTATTCCGACCTGATCGCCGAGTAGGAGGGAAGCATGACGAATGGCGAAATTGTCCTGCCGCCCGTGGAAGCGCATCCGAGCGAAATTGCAAAAGCATTATTCCCGCCCCGGCCACCGAGAGCGGACAATTTGGAGAGGGCGCGAACGCGGAGAAACGATCTGTGGCGAGAGCATCCGCTTATCCCGTCGTGGGTGAACATTGACAAGGTGGATCTGGACAGGTTTTTCACGCGCCCGGAAGTGGCGCAAGCCTGTTATGCGGACTTGCTTGAAGTCATGGCTGAGGACTATGCGGACCCGGCGCAATACCGCTTCGTCGATCCAGCGGCGGGGACTGGCGTTTTTTACGATCTGTTGCCGGCGGAAAGACGCATTGGCGTTGAACTGGTGGAAGGGCGCACTGATTTCGAGCGCGCCGATTTCTTGAGTTGGCGCCCGCCAGCCAACGGCTACCGGCATGCCGTTATAGGCAACCCGCCTTTCGGTTACCGGGCATGGCTGGCTTTGGCTTTCCTGAATCACGCCGCTGCGTTCGCGGATTACATCGGATTTATTCTCCCAATGGGCTTCCAGAGCGACGGCAAAGGAAGCCCGAAATTCCGAGTGGATGGAGCGGAGCTTGTGCATACCCGCCCGCTGGTGCCGGATGCCTTTGTTTTGGAGAACGGGCAGAGCGCGCAGGTTCATGCGCTTTGGCAAGTTTGGCGGCGCGGCATCAATAACAGGCCGCCCGTTGCCAAGTGCGATCAATGGCTGGACCTTTTCACTGTGGATCACCGGAAAGAGCGCCTGTGCGGACAAGAGCGCCTGCATGAAGCGGACTGGTTCCTGCAAAGGACTTTCTACGGTGACCCGCCCACGCTGGTAAAGAGTTTCGATGCGGTGCGGTATGGTTGCGGCTATGGAATCGTTCCGAAAAAAGGGAAGCGCCGAATTGTGAAGGTGCTGCGCGAAGCGGACTGGCTCAAACACTCTAACCTTGCAGCGCACAATTGCCGACATATCAGCATGTATCACATCCGCGAGGCTGTCATGGAAGCTGGTTTCGTAGATGCTTGACCCCCACGGCATCCTTGCGCGGGTGCTGTCCCGCTACAAAGACGCAGACAAGTGGGTAGATGCTTCCTTCGAGCAGATCAAGCGGATTTCCAACACTAAAGTAGGGGATGTCGGGCAGGACTTCATTGAAGAACTGTGCGGGGAACTGAAGTTCGATTGCTCGTTCCCGGAAGGGAGCAAGGGCAAGCGTTCGCGTCAATCGCCGTGGGACATCCGCATCGAGGGCCGGACGTTTGAACTCAAGACTGCGACAGAGGATGTCTCTGGCTCATTCCAGTTCAATCACATTCGCTACCAACGTCAATATGAGGGCCTGCTGTGCGTGGGAATCGCGCCGGAAATAATCCACTTTGGCACTTGGACGAAGGCGGAAGTGGCGACCGGAATGGCGGGCAATCTGGTGTCAATGGAGAAGGGAGGGAGCGCGTCTTTCAAACTGACAAAGCGCCCGCATGATCCAGACATTTACCCTATCACGCAGTTCGAGGATCGGCTGCTGGATGTGTTGGGAAGGCTCGATGCATAGTCAAGTATGTAATTCCCAAAAAAAAGGCCCCGCCTCCCTGGAACGCCTCTGGAACGAAACGCGGAAAACGGGGCCGATGGAAGTGTGTTATGCTTCCGGGAACCTCGAAACACGAGGTCGATAATAACACGGAAACACACCGAAACCCCTCCCCGCCGACAAAGGCGCCCCCTTATCACCCGAAGGACGCGCAAGCGCACCCGGAGAAACGGTTCGGGGGGCAAACGGGAAGGAACGGGCCAGAAGCATCCATAGCCCGAAGGCAGAACGAAGCGGCCGCCCCAAGGAAACGGGCAACGGCCCCCCGGCAGCCTGGATAAGACGAGAGGACAAAACGACCCCGCGGCTGGCGGGCCCTCCCGGAAATGCCGAGGCAAGCGCCATGAAGGCCGAGGCGGTTCCCCAGGCGGCACGGAGACCCACTCCCCGCCCCAAGGGGAAAGCCGTGCCCAACGCCGGCGCGAAACACCCCCCGGCGCCAACCAACCAGCGCCATCCCGCAGCATCCCCTCCCCAGGCGACGCGCTCCGATCCAACCCGGACTCGCTCGGCTATCGCCTCGCTGCCTACACTGCCACGGCTTCGCCCAATCCCTTTCCGCAAAACGCCTCAATCATCAGCATCCAAACCTCTTTTTTTTCAAGATCATCCCCCTCGCCCCGCACACCAAGCTCCGGCCAGCCACCAGCGGACAACCACGAAAACCCACGACCGCTCCAAAAAAAATCGCAGCCCCCGCCAAGTCC
>JAPOSK010000438.1 GCA_026709725.1 Paracoccaceae bacterium
ACCGATTGTGAGCCTGATCACAATCGGTCGCAGGTCAATCTTGCCATCATGACGGTTTCGGATACGCGTTCCTTCAGCAATGATCGCTCCGGTGATCTGCTCGTCAGAAGAGTGCGTTCTGATGGTCACGCTGTGATTGACCGCGTCATTGTCAAGGATGAGCTGGCCGCCATTCGCTCGCATCTGGAGAAATGGATCGCTGATGATGCAATTGACGCCGTGGTCACAACAGGCGGGACCGGATTGACGGGGCGGGATGTGACAGTGGAAGCCCATCATCAGTGCTATGAGAAACACATCCCCGCCTTTGAGACGGTTTTTACAATGGTCTCGCATCGCAAGATCGGTTCCTCAGCCGTCCAGTCACGCGCCTGTGCCGGCGTCGCCAACGGGACATATCTCTTTGCCCTGCCCGGATCACCGGGTGCGTGTGCAGATGCCTGGGACGAGATCCTGACGCATCAGTTCAACCGGGATCATCGGCCCTGCAATTTTGTTGAGATCATGCCCCGTCTGCGTGAGGGAATGACCTGAACGGGTTGCGGGACTCATTCCCGGCACCCGCGGATTTCGTAGGCGCGGGCATCCAGCAGCAGCAGAATCTGCAGCTCTTCCGGACGGAGCCGCCTTCGTTCGCCGGTCAGGAACTGGATGTGTGTGGCGAGATGGACACGATGGTCATCCAGAAGCGTAATTGCCGGTGGGGCAAAGTGGGCCACACCGCGGGTATCCTCAAAAATCACCCCAACCCTGTCAACCTGCTGCCAGACAGGCAGGGGCACAACAGTCTGGAACTGCTGTCCCGCAATTCTGATTGGCAGACAGCTGAGGGTCCGGCCGGGCGCTGTCATGAGATGATCGAGTGGGCGGCTTTCAAGCGCATGGGCGATGGGACCGAATGTCTCGGCCGTGTCAAGAGTTGACATATCAACGGCGATCTCTCTCCTGATCGGGATGCAGACATCCCTGCAGATGCCGAACTCAAGGCTGCTTTGGAGCTGGATGCGGTCATCGGCACTGTCCCGGGGCGTGATTTCGATGGGAAAGACAATCTCGCCGGTATAGCCAACCGAGACGCTGCCAAACTGTTCGATCAGGGAGGGGGCCGGCCAGTGGATCCTGGTGGATGCAACATTGCGGGTTGAATGGATATGAAACCGGGTCGGAAGACCGCTTCCATCAGCGAGGCGCCAGTAGGAGCGCCATCCATCCTCAAGTGCCATGCGGACCCCGACAATGTACCGGTCGTCGTGGACTATCTTTCGATCAAGGATATCAATGGTGACCGCTCCACTGCCGACGTCACCGGGGGCAAGCAGGAGTGAGCCCTGATCCTGACTGTGGACAGGACCCGTGCCAAGTGAAAGGCCAGCTGCGAGGGTTGCAAGAAAAACCGGTATCCCGGCCAGGATGCTGCGTTGGCAAGGGTGCTTCATTTGCAAAATCATTTCCTGTATGCACTGGAAGAATGCACCAATCCTACCATATGTATGAACGGAGACGATGGTGTTGATATGCTCTCAATAAAATTTGTGTGTTTGGATCAGGTGACATGAAACAGGAAGACAGTGCGAAGTCCCAGGGACGTCGGTCCCAGAAGGACAAGTCCCGCAAGGGCGGCGGGTCCCGGGGCAGCCGGTCACTGAAAGGCAAACTCCTGATTGCGATGCCCGGCATGGAGGATCCCCGTTTTGCCAGTTCGGTCATCCTGATTCTGTATCATGATGCCGAGCGTGCAATGGGTGTTGTCATCAACAAACCGGCAGGTTTCATGCAAATCGCTGAGGCCAGGGAAGACAATCCCGAAGAAATCATCGAGACCGAACAGGTGCCTGTCTACTATGGCGGTCCGGTCGAGCACGAGGTCGCACTGATCCTGCATTCCACGGATCGCAGTGATTACGAGTCAACGCGAATGGTGAACAAGCACTTTTGTGTCACGAGCACACCGCACATCCTCAAGGATATCTCCAATGGGACCGGTCCGGTTTGCCGCCTCTTTCTTCTTGGCTATGCCAGTTGGGGGCCCGGTCAGCTTGAGAACGAGTTGCGGCGGAACGACTGGCTTGTCGGGAACAGCAATCCGGAAATTGTCTTCAAGATCAATGCCCAGAACAAGTGGGATGCGGCCCTGCAGGCACTTGGAATCAATCCCGGCCTGCTGTCCATGCAGGGCGGCAATGCCTGAGCGGCTGCTCAGTCCCGCGATGCAGCCCGCCTCAGCCGATCATTGATGGCGACACCAATCCCTGTCACAGGAATGGGTGAGACGCAAATCCGCTCCAGATCTGCTTCGATGGCCTGTCGGTCACTTTCACGCAGCATGCCGAAAAGGTTCCGCGCGGCCTCATCCAGATCGCCCTGATCTGAGAGATTGAGATCTGCACCGTAATCTTCGGGACCAAACCCCAACCACAGTGCAGTTTTGCCTCCCGACCGGCAATTCGGGCAGACCGGTGTCAGTGGTGCATAATGGCTGGCTTCCTGACCGGGCGCGCGCGGTCGCCCGCCAGCATCATCCACCCCGCCGGAATCATCTGCAATCGTGATACCGAGTTCAGCTGTGATCATCTCCCGCGTTATGGCACCATGACGCAGGATCCGCGTGTGGCAATCCGAACAATGCACAACGGTCGACTCGATGCCATAGTCACTCGCCCCTCCATCAATCACACAATCCACAAGCCCCTCAAGATCATCAAGGACATGC
>JAPOSK010000006.1 GCA_026709725.1 Paracoccaceae bacterium
AGACGGGGTCTGTTGAATTGGATGCAAACCCGAATCCACTCCGGACAGAACTCGGCACAATTGATCTCAATGTGAACAAGGGACACCTCAATGTCCCCGCAGGAGGCGGAATTGGCTTCGTGCCCGATCCGGATGCCTTGAAGCACTTTGTCGTCGCGGAATTCGCGACACATTGACCTGAAACGGATAAAATAGAGGAGTATGAACATGTATCTGAGATCTGGATTGTTAATTGTCGTCTTGGCCCTGTTGTTGGGTGGCGGCACTTTCGCTGAGGTCAGCCTTACTTTCCGATTCAACGACAGTGAAAAGGAAGAAATGCGGGCTGCACTTGATGAATTCGAGGCCATAAATCCGGGGATTTCCGTTGAATTGCAAACAATTTCCTGGAATGATTCGCGGGATCAGTTTCTTCGTGAAGCCGCAGTGGGGGAGGGTCCCGATGTCATCCATATTGCGTTTGTTTGGACCCGGGAGATGGCCGAAGCAGGGATTCTGCAGCCTGTTGATCAGCTCACGCGGTATGGCGCATTCGTGAATGGTTTTGATGACTTCATTGCCACAGATCTGACAATGTATGACGGCCGGGCCTGGGGTGTTCCATGGTCAGCCGACACCTGGGCAATGGTCTATCGGACGGATGTTCTCGAAGAGGCAGGAATTACAGACCTTCCGGTAACCTGGGATGATTTGTTGCAGGACAGCCGTATCATCAAGGCGCAAACCGGCAAGACTGGTTTTGCCTTTGCCGCTGGCAATCAGTTCTGGTTCCCGATGAACTACTATCTGTGGTCGAATGGCAGCGCGGTTGACATTGAGGATGGGAGAGGGGGCTATGGTCCGGGGGTCACCGTCAACGACATGGCTGCAGCGATGGACTACTTCAAGACCTACATTGATGAAGGACTGGTGTCACGCTCTGTTCTGACCATTGATGTGCCGCACGATCCTGCCTTGCTGCAATCGTTGCTGGATTGTGAGCAGGGGATTGCACTGATGCCGACAAACACCTATCGCCAACTTCTCCGTGCTTTTGAAGAGGCAAACCCGGGTGTTGATATTCCGTTCGACTCTGGCGTCATGATGGCGGGTTCTTATCCACCCCAGACACACCTCGGTGGGCGGACGCTGGTTGTCAATGCCAGTACAGACCACCCGGAGGAATCATGGAAATTGTTGCAATTTCTGACCCAGGCAAGTCTGTTTGAAAATTACTACAGCAATCAATTTCCGGCGCAGAAATCCCTGCTTTCGCAAATTGAGTACCGTGAGGAAGAGCTTGGATTCGCTTCACAACTGGCCAATCATACCCGAACCTGGGGTGCATACAGCGACAGTGGTGCCGGTGTCGGGCAGCTTTGGAATCTGACCGCGCGTGCGGCTGGTAAAGCCCTCTCCGGACAAAGCAGCTCTCAGGAGGCAAGCGCTGAGCTGCTTCGGGAAATCATGCGACTGCTCGAAAACTGATTGCAGTCGATCAAATGCGGTCTGCCCCTCCTTTGGGGCAGACCGTTGCAGGCAATGCGACCATGATCCTGAAGATGTCCATAAAATTCCGTGATCGGTTGGCGGCCTTTTGGATGCTGCTGCCTGTCTTCGCTGTCCTTGTTGCATTTTATCTTTATCCCACACTCTACAATATTGAGCTCAGTTTCACCGATATCACCCTGCTGAATCTCCAAATGGGCGGCAGCCCTGTCGGCCTCGAAAACTATCGCGAATTCCTTTCGGGTTCGGGTTTTTGGGATTTGGCTGTCAACACGATTTTCTGGCTTACGGCGGTGACCGTTCTCCTCCGGCTGTTTCTGGGCCTGCTGTTTGCATTGTTGCTGAATTCCCGGTTTCTTGAAACCCTGCGATTGACAACCCTTACCCGGCTTGTCCTGCTGGTGCCCTGGGCAACACCGCCTGTCGTTGCAGTCATCGCCTGGCGATGGCTCTTTGATCCCGGCTATGGAGCGATCAACCGTTTTCTTCTTTCAACAGGTCTGATTGCGGACCCGGTTGCCTTTTTGGCGGACCTCCGCACAGTCTGGCCATCCATCGTGACAATTGTTGTCTGGAACACCACGCCTCTTGTGGCGGTGTCTCTTCTGGCGGCCCTGCAAACCATTCCGGAAGAGCTGAATGAAGCTGCCGCCATTGATGGCGCAACACGCTGGCAGCAATTCAGGTTTGTCACCCTGCCCTACCTGCTTCCAACCCTGTCTGTTCTTGGTCTCATGTCTGTCATTTGGACATTCAACAACTTTGTTTATGTCTGGCTGGCAACCGGAGCGGGACCAGGGACATTCACCAATGTTCTGGCCACAGAGATCTACATCAGGGCGTTCATTGATTTACGTATTGGCTACAGTTCGGCAATTGGTGTTGTCATGGCGGTGGTCATGGCTGGATTCGGTGCACTCTACTTCCGTTTCTTCGGTCTCCATGACATGCAGGAAAAGGTTGGATGACCAAGAAGGGAGGCATGAGCTGGCAGCCCGCCGCGTTTATTGAAAGAGGATTCATGCTCCTGGCATTTCTGGGTTTTATGACCTTTCTTCTGGCCCCAGCAGTTTTCGTTTTCAAGGGATCCATTGAGAATCTTGCCGTTTCACTGGTTGCCAGTGAACCCGGTCTGACGTCCCGGAACTATCTTGTGATCTGGAACGATGGTTATTTCAGATATGTCTTGAACAGTTTGTCGATCTGTATTGCATCCTC
>JAPOSK010000365.1 GCA_026709725.1 Paracoccaceae bacterium
GGAATCGCTCGGTCGCCATTGGTCATTTGCTCCTGAACGGTTCCTAGAGGGAAGATAAGGGGCACCCCGAGTAGGATGCCCCTGTAAGTCATGCCCGGTTATTCGACCGTTGCGCCGAATGCGCCAACCATCTTGCCGGTATTCCCATACTCTGAGTAGAACACCCCGGTCGCGGCCCCCGGAACACCATCATCGCCCGGCTCACGAAGCTGGCCGGACCACGAGCCGGAAGTATCCGCATTCGGGTCGTCCTCCATCCTTTCCCAAGTCGTATTGGCCTCGTGAGCGTTAGCTACCTCACTAAGGGTTCCATCGCCACGAGTGATTCCCGCATCATGTAAATGCACAATCCACGGTCGACCTGCTCCATCATCACCTACTTTGAAGCTGTCGATAGTGCCTTCGATTTCACCATTATCACTGCCGCCCCACGTGGCTGTAAGCGTCGCTTTCGCAGTGAAGTGACCAGCTTCATTCAAGCCGTTCGGGATAGAGGTGCTGAATGCATACTTGCCAGCAGCACCGCCTACGTACTTTGCAGTTCCTGCGGCCGGAATAGCGGTTCCTGTGGCAGTGGCTCCTGGTGTACTCCTGAAGTCATGGAAAGCACTTGCAGTATACCCTTGGCCATCCTCCGTTTTCTTAAGCCACCAGCCGTAGGAGGAGTATGCAGGATCAGCAGTTTCCGTCACCCGAGCCTCTACGTTTCCTGGGGCAAATACCCAAGCACTGGTACTCTCCGTGAAAGCACCACCATCCGTAGGCACAGTACCTAGTTCGAATCCATCGCTTCCTACTTGAACCGCACATACTGCACCGCCTGGGGTGCATCGATACTGCCCAGATACCCCGTGATAAGTTCCGGGAATGCCGACTATAGTCTGCCCTAAAGAATTTTCTGGCAACGGGAATCGTTTTATACCACTAGTGTGGTCGAAGTCCGAGCTTCCAATTCTTCCAGAAACTACAGGATCCGAAGTATCGAGAGGGAGCGGGGCAGAGTCAGTTACTGCGGTATATTCACCGTCGGGGCCACCAAATTTCTTTCCCTCTTCCGGGTCCTCGACATTCGAGTAAACTACCGCCTCGTAACTGTCACCGCCTGCCCTATCGATGTACCGCTTTCCTTCCCAACCGTGATTATCAGAGATTGTCGCTTTCTTATCCTCGGACAATTCAGTCGCTTCGGTAGCACCGGCAACACCATCAACTACATGAATCTTGGAATCTGGTGGAGTTCCGGCGTAGAAGGCATTGAAATCTCCAGCATTAAAACCTCCTCCGACCGTCCCCGCCTGCTGATTAATTCCGTCAAACAGCTTCTTAGCTGTTGCAGCCATCGCGATCCTATTCTGCGTCTCCTGCTCTTCCTGCTTCATATTCTGCTCATTTTGATCGGCATCATTCTGAGACTTGGCTAAGGCCACCGGCGCTTGAGCATCGTCGATATCAGCCTTGTATTCAGTCTCTTCTGCCTCGGAAAGATGATCATCGTTTCCTTCAACTAGGTTCGTCGCAGTAGTGATCAGCCCTTGAGCGGCGGTCACGTCCGCGACGCTTGATTCGGCAGTCAGAGCCTTCGCCGCATCCTTAGCTGCCATGATTGCTGCATCGATGCTATTCCGAGCTTCAGCCCGTGCAACGGCGGCGTCCGCCGCGCTGAGGTCATCGCTGAAGGCATCTGCATCTACATCATCGCCGCCATCTGCGATCTTCATCCTAGCTTCAGCAATGGCTTCCTTAGCGGTTTGAATAGCATCGGGGCTTCGGTCTTCTTCGAGCTTACCTGCGTCCGTCTCGGCCTTCGTCACAGCCATTCCGATCTCGCTGTCACGAGTTACAATGCCGAGTGCAGTCGCAACCTCACCACGCTTAGTCCGAGCCTCGCTAAGCGCCTCATCCGCGTCATCCTGATCAGCGTTCGTCGCGTCGTCATCGCCAGCCAATCTAGTAACGTCGGCCTGTAGAGCGGCAATCAGGGCATCGTGCGCATTCAAGCACTCCTGAGTCCCGTCCGTGCATGCGGCTGCACGAACTAAGACAGCCCTCGCCTCCGCAGCATTGTGATCGACGAGTGCCTGCCGCGCATCGGCCAGAGCCTGCTCTGCTGCGTCATGATCGGCCTTTGGAGCGCTATCATCGAGGGCCTCAAGCTCCATCTGACGAGCCGCTACGCATTCCTCTGATGCACCCGCGTCGCAAGCGTGGGCTGGCGGCGGGGGAGGCGGAGGAGGTACGCGAGTCGCCTCGTTGTACGCCATTTCGATCACATCGCGATCATCCTCAGCATCATTCAATGCTTCCTGCGCAGCCTGCTCGTCGGCGTTCGTCGCATCTTCGTTTGCCCGCAGCGCAGCAACATCGGCCATCAGAGCGGCGACTAGGGCATTGTGCGCATTCAAGCAAGCCTGCGTCGCATCGTCGCACGCGGCGGCATCGACTAGGCCAGCCCGCGTCATTGCAGCATTCGCTTCCGCGAGCGCATTCTGCGCAGTAGCTAGGGCCTCTTGCGCTGCGCGCTGTTCGGCTACGGTCGCGTCATCGCCTAGAGCATTGAGTTCAGCCTGTCGCGCAGCGACACATGCTGTAGATGCCCCTGCGTCGCAGGCGTGTGGAGGCGCTCCCGCCGTGTCATCGTTGTTATCGCTCGAACCGCCGCATGCGGTCAGTCCGACACTGACGGCGGCCGCAAGGGCCAGGCGCGCC
>JAPOSK010000089.1 GCA_026709725.1 Paracoccaceae bacterium
CCTCAAGAGCACCAAATCCCGATAGTCCCGGCGGCTGCATAAAGTGATGCTGCATCAGTGCATTGCTGCTCCATGGCCCGCCATTCAGCTGCAGGTATTGGTTGCCAAAGGCTGAGAATACCGAGCCGGTTCCCCAGGGATCATCCCAGGCTGTGGTTATAAACTGCTCCGGCGAGCTCCAGAATGGCGCACCCAGCGCATCCACAGAAGCAACCTCTATGCCTTTCCCCGACAGTTTCTTGCCCAGATTGCCAAAGGCGGTGGGAACCATGATCGCCGTGGCCGCCGACTGACTCAGCAGATTCTGGGTCCCGGTTCTGACTTCACCCACAGGCCGCAGGGCCGCCTCAAGATCCAGCAGCCCGGCACCGTAGATTTCCAGTTGTGCATAGCGACCCGTATTGTTGGCGGTATTGACCAGTCGTTTGACAATCTCGGTATTGCCCAGCTGACCCCGGAAACGCTCCATCAGCAGGGCGATGGCTCCGGTAACGACGGGAGCAGCAAAGGAGGTCCCTTGCACTTCATGGCTAATAAATCCCGGCCCTCCGGAACCCGCCGTATTCACCATGCCCGGTGCCGCCAGACAGAAGTGTCGCCCCCAGCGGGTCGCATCCCAGTTGCCCGGCAACGGGCCACAGAAGTTGGTGTAGTCGGCATGACTGCCAGTGTGGTCCAGGGCCATCACCGCCAGTTGATGACCCCGGACATGGGTCTCATGATAAGGCAGCTGGGAACCCAGTCCGCCGAACTCCTCGGTGCTGTTGCCAGTGGCATAGACCACCACCGTGCGTTCATCGGGATGACGACCGGTCTGCATGAAAGCCCGCCAAGTCTCGGGCAGGATACTGCGGAACTGTTCCCCCCACCACTGGGTAGGATCATTCAGTACCGCATTGATGGAGATCGGGTCGAATACGCCGATACCGAAGCTGCGGTTGATGACATCAAAATGCTCATAGTCCGCCTTGATCTCCTCGGCCAGCTCCGCATCAATGAATCGACGATCCTGTGCCGAGAGGTTGGCGATAAAGCGCAGCAATGAAGTCTCCGCACTGCGCTGGTCAAACTGTCCATCGGCACTGAAATCCTTGGCGATGGGGATAATGGTGGCACCGGGAGCCACCCCAAAATCACGTCCCGCCGCCACAGAGGCCACGGCGGTGCCATGATTGTCTGTGCTGCCATAGGGAATTTTCACCCAGCGGCGGAAGTCGCCTTCCGGCAGGGTGTCATCATGCAGAAACCAGTTTTGACCTTCTTGTGGCCAGCCAAAGCTGTTGACCCACCATCGTACGGTATTTTTTTCGAACCGCTCTTCAAAGGTCAGGTTCTTCAAAACGACACAATCAGGGGCTGAAACCTCTTCCCGCTGACAACGCCTTGCCTCCGAGAACAGGTTATCCCCATAGGGCACCGGATAGGTAAGGGTTGCTCCCTCGTAAGAGATACGCTCGGCGAACTCGGGCAGGGTGAAGTTGACTATGTCGTCTTCAATGCCGATGCGGACTCCATCACCGGTGAGTCCCAGGGCATAGGCATGATGGACCCCGACCATCTCCAGCACCACGGGCTGAAAGGTGGTGAATCGGGTGTCCCGCAGAAAACTGCCGGGACTGCAGCGGGTGCGGGCACAGCGGGCGATGTTGTCTCGGATGAAGAAAGGATCGGACTGCGCCTCATAATCGTTCTTGTACTGCTCCAGCCAGATTTCTTCCCGCTGCCAGGCCCCCTGACTATCCTCATGGTGAGTGCTGGCGATTTCATGTTTCTCCCGAAGGAAAATCAGGTCTATTGAGATTGAGCCAATCTCCGAGTACGCATCGAACATGGAATCCGAGTCGCCATCTCTTTCCGCCTCTCTAAAGGCGGTCTCGGCTTTGGCAAGCTCGGCTTCCCTGGCCTTGATATCCCGGTCCAGATCTTCAAGATCGGCCTGTGCGCCCTCATAGTCGGTCAGCGCACTTTTTACATTGTCCTCCCGCCATGAGACACCTTCCCGATACTCAGATGCAGTGATGGTCTGTGACAGGGCAGGATTGGATGAGAACAGGAGGATCAGCAGCAGACTGGTTATCAGGAACAACAGAGAATCGGCATTAGCCATTAACTTCAGGGGTGTTGTGGAATTGTTGGTTTTTCGCCGCTCAATTCGTTTTCTACTCATTGAACTTCCTTGTGATTGGGATGGCCAGGTTTTTCGGGGCAGAGAGCAAAACCCCCGGCTAGAGCCAGGGGTTTTGGTTGGGCGACAGAGAGCCGCCAGATATGCGGATTGAACACCTAAACAAAGATGCCAGCACCATTTTCTCCGGAATTCCAATCACTTTCAGCAAATCCAGTTCCCTGAAGGAAAATGACCATGTCAGTACTGGCATCATAATCTCCGTTGCCGTCGACATCGAAGAGCAACCAAATGCCCTGACTGAGTACCTCAGCACCTTCATCTGTTCCGTCATTCGCCACCTGTGAAATAACCGCAATGGAATACTTATTGGTGATCATCGCTGAACCCACATCGGATGCATCGGGATCTGCATCCCTTGATTCGAACAACCCATTACCATTCCCGATGAAAGTGGCTAAGTTTTGCGCTGCACCATCGGTAACATCACCGTCACCATCAATAGAGGTGTATCGGGCTACTAGATTATTTGGGTTACCATCACGATTGGTTAAATGCAATGAGGTTTTTGCTAAGCTAAC
>JAPOSK010000233.1 GCA_026709725.1 Paracoccaceae bacterium
ATCGGGGCCCGGTGTGATGCGGGCCCGGGGCGATGTTGGCGGATCACCTGTTATCGGGGACGTGCAGAGTTCCGGGTCCGCCGTGGGGGGATCACGCCCATTCATACCAAAGACCGCCTGACATCCCATTGATGACCTGTCAAGGACAGTGACCATCTCTCTCGGCACGGCTCCCGGTCATCGACACCCATTGGCGCAACTCACCACCAGCGATCCTTTTGCGCGAATCCTATCGCGAGGATGGCAAAGTCAGGACGCACACCCTGGTCACTCTCTCCCCCTGATGATCACAACCCATTGGGGCCCGCCGAAATTGTCGAGGGACTCCGGGTCCTGCTCAGGGGTGGCACGGCGGTTGCGGATATCGAGACATCCCTCACCATCACCCGCTCTCTGCCGCACGGTTCTGTGGCCGCTGTCCTTGGGACCCTGCAGAAGCTGGGCCTGGATCAGATGATTGACCGCGAAGAATCCGCTGCCCGCACCCTTGTGGTGGCAATGATCACTGCCCGCATCCTGGCTCCTGCGTCCAAGCTCGCCACCCCACCCTGCATGGAATGCGATCCGGGGGGATGGCAGCGGAGACAGCCGCGACGACACCCGGCGGGGAGCCGGGGCTGGACCGCTGTGACGAGAACGACCTCTATGCCGCCATGGACGGGCTGGTCGTGCGCCAGGACCGCATCGAGCAGCATCTCGAGGAGGGCTGCCTCGTCCCCCCTGATCTCTGTATGGGACCTGACTTCCGTCTGGATGGAGGGACGGCACAGCCCGCTTGCCAAGCGCGGCCCCCTCCATGATGATGGGTTGGGGCGCGATGGCAAGACGGGCACAAGCGCACAGTGGAGGGTCTGCCGGTACACAGCTTCCGGACCCTGCTTGCCGATCTCGGCACCATCACCCGCAACACCGTCGAGCCCTGTCTCAAGAATGCACGTCCCTTCCGGATGATCACACGACCGACACCCCTGCAGGCGCGGGCCCTTGATCTGCTCGGGATTCGGCTCAAACAGGCCCGATAGGGTCAAACGTACCCGGTAAAACCCCTCCCTGAAACGTCAGACCTGTTCAGGATCGGAGACTTGCGCTGATCGGGCTCTGGAGGTTCGGGTTAAATTTGACTCTCGCCAAAGCAGGAGTTACAATGTCAAGCATGAAAAAAGCCGCTGAAAAGTCATCTGTCCCTGTCGACCCCAATCGGGCACCAAGGTCAAATCCCTCTCCCGATCAGGGGAATCATTACTGGGCGGAATTGCCGGAGGATCGCACTTTGGGTGCATTTCTTTGGGCGGTCTTTGATTTTCAGCTGCGGCGTTTGCAAAAACCTTTGCATCGGGTGGTAAGATATGTGATTGCGTTTTCAGGATCCCTGTCTCTGTTTTTAGGGTTTCTCGTGATAGAATCACGTCGTAACCTTCAGGAATATAGATTGGCGGAATACATATTCTTGGATCCGGGATTGGGTATTGGTGGATCGGGTAGGTGGATAACTTGGCTTGTCATTGGAGTCTTGTCAGCCTTCTTCGCAGGACTTATCTCGGTGCTACCGACTAGGTCGGGGCCAGTGCGCCTGTATCTTGCAGGGTTGTTCCTTCCTGCTCTGTCGCTTACCACTATCCGCTGTGCATTGGGTTAGGAGGCTTCAGTTCTGATCTCCAAATGATGACCATGACCAATTCAGCAGTTGCAATATTCATCCGCTATCCGGCCATGCTAGGGTGTATGGTGGGGGTGTGTCTGCTGCTAGTTACCTCCCTTGGGGTTTCTGGGCAGACCGTAGGTGAGCATGAACAAGAAGACCAGGAGCAGATGAATTCTGTCCTTTCGCGTACCGTTCTCTTGAACCCTATTACAGTGGGAGATCAGGTCGTTTGGGCTTTTCAGGCTCTCTTGGCACCCGAACTTCTGGAGGAGGCTGTCCCGCTCTACGCGTATTCGCCAGAACACGCGCTCAATCTCTTGGCACGAGCACCGGAGCAAGTCGCTGAATATGAGATTGACCTGAGTTGGCACGTCGGAACTGCGTTCCGGGCAGACGACGACCAATGGGAGGCATATCCCGTTCCTGCTCAGGGAGAGACAATGGCTAGAATCCTTCAACATTTATCCAATCAACAAAGTAGGGGAGATTTATCCCATCTACAAAGTGAGGTGATGTCAGATTACCCTGATCATTATATTGTTTCAAACCTGCCCCTTGCTAATTTGGGCATTGAGGAGAAGTTCTGGATCCCTAAGGCGGACTGGTCGGACGCTCTCTCGTCAATCCCTATTATCCCATAATCACTGAACTGATGGATAGAGGAACCTGAGCCTGATCCGGGCATTCTCCGTCCCCTCCCGCTAGCCTATCAATGTAACAGACTTAACACCGCATCCCCTGTCTGCATTTTCATGGTCTCCCATGTCCTGATCGCAAACACACTCTCGGCAAGGGTCCGCCGTATCCCCTGCCACAGCGTCTCCGTCCCGGGCAGGGGCTGACGCTTCGAGGGGTGGAACCCGGTCAGACCCCCGGTCAGGACCGTGAACCGCCCCTCCATCATCATCACTCCGGCGTCATCGCCCGGGCTGCCCCCTGCCTTTCAACAGGACACTGCCAACTCCGGGTTTGCAGAGTCCCGCAGGGCACGGTCGTTCCCCCCCAATCAGCGATCAAAAATAGGGAAAAAGCCCGGTAGATCCTTGAATCTCCA
>JAPOSK010000381.1 GCA_026709725.1 Paracoccaceae bacterium
CACGCCTCGACCGATGTCTCGCTCAAAGGACGCGTTCTGCTCTATGATGGCGGCGTACAGAAACTGGCGATTGGTCAAACAGATTCGCATCTCGACATTGCCGAACTCCGGCTTGATTCGACAATCCATCAGGTCATGCTAGATGCCATTGTTGCGTATCATGAAGTCATCAAGGCCCAGGGATTCCTCAATCTTGCCCAGAACAGTCTGGCTGTTATCGAGGAAGAGATGGAAGCGGCCCGCAATCGGTTCCGCCTCGGTGCCATTGCCCGCACGGACATCAGTTTTGTTGAATCGCGACTGGCCGCAGCACGCGGCGATGTCCAATTGCGGGAAGGAGAACTGGAGATTGCACGCGAGCAGTTCAGTTTCATTGTCGGTGAAGCCCCGGGCCGTCTGGCAACCGAAACCCGTTTTCCGGACCTGCCCGCTTCCCTGGAAGATGCACTCGCGATCGCCAATCAGAACAGTCCTGCACTCGCGATCGCCCGCAAGCAGGTTGAGATTGCCGAAGATGACCATGAGAGGGCAGAGCGCGGTCTCAGATTCCCCCGCATTACATTCGGCGGCCAGACCGGGCTGGTCAATGAGTTCGGTTCCGGCGGCAACACCACCCGAAGTGCGGTGTTTGACATCACGGGGAGCTTCACTCTTTCGAATGGAGGAGCCGGCCAGGCCCTCCTGCGTCAGGCAGCCGAGCAGATCAACAGCAGCCGCATGAATCTGCGTTATCAGACCAACATCGTCCGCCAACGGGTGACCAATGCCTGGGTCCGAATTGAAATTGCCCGCTCCAATGTGACCACTGCCCGTGAACAGGTCGAGCATACACAACTGGCTTTCAACGGCACCCGGGCCGAAGCCGCGCTTGGCGCACGATCAACACTTGATGTCCTTGATGCCGAGCAGGACTACCTGCAGGCCCTGACGAACCAGATCTCCGCCGAGAACGACGCAGTCATTGCCATTTACCGCCTCTTTGGCGAAACCGGCACCCTGACACCGGAATTATTGAACCTCAGCGTGAATCCTCAGTAGGTCTCACAAACGGCTGGCCTTCAACCGGATTGGATGGCCGCGGGCGATCTGGTGCCCGGGCACGGGCGCGGCGACCGTCTCTTCATGCAACCGGGTGTGATTGGGTCTTCTGGAGATATTCCCAGATCCGGTTCGGGGTCAATGGCATCTGGATATTCCGCACACCCTCGTCCCAAAGGGCATCCAGCACCGCGTTGGTCACAGCGGCAAGGGCACCAATCGTGCCAGCTTCGCCACAGCCCTTCATGCCAATCGGGTTGTTCAGTGAGGGGGTTGGTTCAGAATGAAACTCGATAAAGGGCAGCCCGGATGCACGCGGGATTGCGTAATCCATAAATGAAGCTGTCAGCAGCTGACCGGACTCATCGAAAACAACATGTTCATGGAGAGCCTGCCCTATGCCCTGGACCACCCCGCCATGGATCTGCCCCCTGACCAGCATCGGGTTGATCAGAACACCGAGATCATCGACAACAGTGTAGCGAACAACATCACAGTGACCGGTTTCGGGATCAATCTCCACCTCACAGAGATGCGCTCCGTTCGGAAATGATTTGTCCCTGATCGTGCTGGTCACCCTGGTACTGACCAGATCCCGGCGGCCCTGACGGATGGCTTCCTGCCCGACCTCAAGAAGTGTCATAAAACGATTCATGCCCGGAACATGATAGGCGCCATCCTCAAAGATGGCGGTCCCGCCCTCCAGACACTCGGCGGCAAAAGGGGTCATTGCCTCAATGATCGTGTCTGCTGTCGCATTGATGGATGTGCCCTGGGTGGTCACTGACCGTGAACCGCCTGTCCCACCCCCTGCAGGGATTTTGTCACTGTCACCCTGAACAACACGAATGCGGTCGAAGGGGATACCGGAACGTTCATGCAGGATCTGGGCATAGGCTGTCTCATGACCCTGCCCGTTGGACTGGGTGCCGACCATCATGTCAACCCGGCCATCGTTTGCAAAGACAATTTCCGTGGTTTCATCAGGATCACCAAGGATGGTTTCTATATAGTAGCAAAGGCCAAGACCCCGCAGCCTTTTGCGGGCCTCTGCTTCCTTCCTTCGGGTCGAAAATCCTGCAACATCAGCTTCCGCAACCGACCGGTCCAGAACGCGCGCAAAGTTCCCGACATCAATGGTTTCATCGGCAAAGTTCTGATACGGCAACTGTTCAGGCCGTATGAAATTCCGCTTGCGGAACTCAAACGGATCAAGATCGAGTGTTCGGGACGCAGCATCTATCAGACGCTCGATGATATAGATCCCCTCGGGTCGCCCTGCGCCCCGATAGGCATCAACCGGAGCAGTGTTCGTGAACACGCCGCGCACCGCCATGGCTGTCCTGGGAATGTCATAACAGCCTGTGATAACCTTTTGTGCCAGCACAGTCTGGATATTCTGGGCGAAAAGGGAATTGTAGGCCCCGATATTGCAGACAGTATCAACCCGCAGGGCGGTGATACGGCCGTCGGCTGCCAGAGCAAGCGATGCCTCGGTAACAAGATCGCGGCCGGCATTGTCATTCAGCATCGCTTCGCTGCGGGTTCCCATCCAGCGCACAGGTCGGCAAAGCAGCCGAGCGGCACAGGCCACGGCAAAGTATTCAGGATACATGAACGCCTTCATGCCAAAACCGCCGCCAACATCCGGCGTCGTG
>JAPOSK010000421.1 GCA_026709725.1 Paracoccaceae bacterium
ACGACGGGGTCAGGCGGGCTGAGGTGTTTTCCGCAGATAGGGAAGAACAGTCTCGTAGTCCCCGAAGCGTTCCCTGGCCTCATCATTGGAAACAGCCGGAGTGATGATGACATCCTCACCCTGCTTCCAGTTGGCTGGTGTGGCAACCTTGTGCTTGGCCGTCAACTGGATTGAATCCAGTGAGCGCAGGATCTCGGCGAAATTCCGTCCGGTTGTCATCGGATAGGTGAGTGTGAGCTTGATGCGCTTGTCAGGGCCGATGATGTAAACGGATCGAACCGTGGCGTTATCGGCGGGCGTCCGCCCTTCGGATGTGTCTCCGGCCTCAGCCGGCAACATATCAAAGAGTTTTGCCACCTTGAGTTCCGGATCACCGATCATGGGGTATTCCACGCGATTGCCGGAAACGGATTCAATGTCACCCTTCCAGCGGTGATGATCGGCGACAGGATCGACTGAAATTCCAAGGATCTTGGTGTTGCGCGCCGAAAACTCATCACGCATGCCGGCCATGGCTCCGAGTTCGGTTGTGCAGACAGGTGTAAAGTCCTTGGGATGCGAAAAGAGGACTGCATATCCATCACCAATCCAGTCATGAAAGCGAATATGTCCCTCGGTTGTCTCCGCATCGAAGTCCGGGGCAAGATCATTGATTCTGAGTGTCATACCCATTGCTCCTGGTCGTTGTGTGCTTCCTGGCATAAACTTGGGAGGAATTGGAAAATATTCAAGTGTTTTTTCATCTGAATACAAAATATTCATGTCAATCCGGTGATTTTCCTATTCAAGAAGAATATTTACCCGCCTGTTCATGCGTCCCTTCTTCTCAACCTTGCCGAGACGAATGGCACCGATCTCACCTGTGCTGTGAACATGGGTCCCGCCGCAGGGCTGTCGGTCAAGCAGCGCGGGAGATTCGCCAATACAGATGAGCCGTATCCGTCCGCTTCCGCGGGGCGGTCTGACAGTCATGGTCTTGACCATCTCGGGATTGCGGTCAAGTTCAAGGGCCGTGATCCAGTCCGTGGTGACCGGCGAATTGTTCCGGACCAGCTCATTCAGCCTGTCCTCAAGTCCCTGCCTGTCTTCAATGGCATCTGGCATGTTGAAGTCGAGGCGACCTTTCTCAAGCGAGATCGCACCCCCCGTCACTGGCAGTGGGATGACAACCGACAGGAGATGCAGCGCCGTGTGGGTGCGCATGAAACGGTACCGTCGTTCCCAATCAATTGATTGATCCACGATTGTGCCAATTGATGGAACCGGGTCATCCTTGGCAAGGTGGAGCAGAATGCGATTTTCGATGTCCTTGGCTGCATCGACAACACGAGCTGAACCACTGTCCCATTCAATCCGGCCCGTGTCATGCGGTTGACCGCCGCCTGATGCATAAAACAGCACCTGATCCAGCCAGATCTGATGTGGACCGCTGTGGCCGACAACACATCCTGTGGCCGTTCGGCGGTAGGAATCCTCAAGACACAGATGGTTGGTCATGCATATCTCTCCCTGCGATTGATGCCACGATCATCGGCTGCAGTGCGAGCGGGGCGCAGGCATTCTGGAAGGCGGCGATCGTGAAGCGTGATCAATCAGTGTGCGGTCGGGCGGATGGCATGGCCAGATCTTCCGGATTGCGGATCCACAGATCACGCTGGGGAAATGGAATGGAAATATCGGCGGCAGCCAGACGACGATAGATCTCCGTATTGATCTCGGAGCGGGCCGAAATCATGTAGCTGACATCCGTCAGAACGGCCCTGATCTCAAATTCCAGTGCATCGGCCCCAAAATTCATGAACGCGACATTCGGCGCCGGATCATCCGTTACGGATTCATTTTCGGTCACGACTGCGCTCAGAATCCCGAGGACCTCCTCAACATTGCTGCCATAGGCGACACCGACCATGATGGTGATGCGGCCAATTCGGTTGTCAAGCGTCCAGTTTGTCACCTGATTGCTGATGAGATCGGAATTCGGCACAACAATGAGGGCCCGATCAAACGTCAGGACATGTGTCGACCGGAATGATATCTTCTTGACTGTTCCCGAAACCGAACCGGTCTGGATCCAGTCCCCTTCCCGGACCGGCTGTTCCAGCAGCAGAATGATGCCGGAAACGAAGTTCGAGACAATGGCCTGCAGTCCAAATCCAATTCCAACAGACAATGCGCCCGCAACGATGGCGATGTTGGTCAGATTGAATCCGGCGAGGCCGACCGCCAGCAATCCTGAAACCACAACTCCTGTGTAGCCGGTGCCGGTAACAATGGCAGTCTGGGTCCCCTGTGCCAGATGTGTGCCGGGGAGGACCGTCTGCGCAAGAACCGATTGAATCAGGCGGGTGACAAAGAGGCCGAGAACAAACACAGCCGCAATGATACTGATGCTGGTGAGCGAGATGGTCAACGGCCCGTAAGAGACACCGGTTTGCAGACGATCCCAGAAAATCAGCAAATCGACCCTCGAAGCCCCCCAGACCAGAAACAGCACGACGCACCCGGCCAATGTCAGAATCAGGCCAATCCCGATCTTCGTGATCCCGCGCCAGTACTGCATGGCCGAATTCCCGAGCAGGGATGCGACATAGTCATAGAAACCCATTGCAGTGATGTATGCCGTAAGACCGACAGCAACGACGGCGAAGGTATTGAGCGTTGCAAAGACCATCTGCCGGGTTGCAGGAA
>JAPOSK010000095.1 GCA_026709725.1 Paracoccaceae bacterium
GGATCGACTTGACCTGCCTGTACTCCTCGACGCCAAAGGTTCCGGCTTCACGCCCCCAGCCCGATTGCTTGAAGCCGCCAATGGGCAATTCCGGTCCGCCGGCCAGTGTGGTGTTGACCCAGAACCGTCCGGCCCGCACGCGACGGGTGACCTGCAATGCGGTGTCGAGATCCTGCGACCAGACGCTGGCCGCCAGACCGTATTCGGTTGCATTGGCGAGGGCGATGGCCTCATCCATCCCGTCAAATGGCATGACGGCCAGAACCGGGCCGAAGATTTCCTCGCGCGCAATGGCCATGTCCGGTGTGACATCGGCAAAGACCGTTGGCAAGACATACCGGCCCTGGGACCGCCGTTCGGCACAGCCGCCACAGACAAGGCGGGCACCGCCCGATTGCCCCTTGTCGATATAGTCCATGATCGTTTGATACTGGGTCTCCGTCGTGATTGCCCCGATCTGGGTGGCTTCATCAAGCGGATCACCGATGACGGCCCTGGAGAGTTTGTCGGCAACCATCATGCTGAATCTGTCGGCCACGGAGCGCTCGACAATCAGTCGGGAGCCCGAGACACAGCATTGTCCGGTATTGAAGCCAATCCCGAATGCCACACCGTCGGCCGCATCCTCGAGTGCGGCATCGGCAAAGACGATCTGCGGGTTCTTGCCACCAAGCTCAAGACCGAGTTTCTTGAAATTCGAGTGACCGGCCGCCTGCACCACCTGACGCCCGACCGCGGTCGAGCCGGTGAAGGACACCATGTCGATGTCCATGTGGTCGATCATCGCCTGACCGATGGTGCCGCCCGAACCCGTGACCACGTTGAAGACGCCATCGGGCAGTCCCGCCTCTGTGAGGATTTCGGCAAGGAGCAGTGTCGTTGCCGATGTCACCGCCGACGGCTTGGCCACGATGGTGTTGCCCGAGGCCAGAACATAGGGAACCCGCTCACAGAGAATCAGAAACGGGAAGTTCCAGGGTGTGATGATCCCGACAACCCCCACAGGTTCACGGGTCACCATGCCCAGCATGGCATCGCCAAGATTGTTGAACACATCGCCATGCAGGGATCGCGCCAGGCCGCCGGCATACTCGAACATGCCGACGCATCCCTGCACTTCGGCCCGGGCCTGGCTTATCGGCTTGCCGTTTTCGAGAACCTCCCAATAGGCGATTTCATCGATTCGTGAACGCAGAATTTCGGCTGTGCGAAGCAGGACAGCTGCGCGTTCAGCGCCACCGAGGCCCGACCAGCACCGGACCTCGAAGGCCTGGCGGGCCGCAGTGACGGCGGCATCAAGATCCTCGGGGGTGCATGCTGTCATGACTGTGACCGGTGTCGCATGGGCCGGTGAGGAGCGGGTCAGGGTTGCGCGATCTCCGGCGGGAATGACGGCACCATTGACAAAATGACCAAGCTGCCGGGGTGATGACGGCAGGGTGCGGGGTGCTGGACTCATGGCGTGACCCTACGATGTCGCATCAAGGCTTGCGCGCCAGTCATTCCACCCGGCTTCCACGGAAGAGGGTGCCGCATGCCATTCGGGCATTGCGAGTCCGGTGGCCGGGTCCCGGGCCGGAATGGGCAGCATCATGATCCGCTTGCAGGCCTGCCGATACTCCCCGTCGCTCAGAAAGGCTTCCTGGATATCATCCCAGTCACGGCCATCCGGGTAGCCGCCGCACATGTGAATATCGTCCGAGGTGCCGACATTCTCGTGACTCACGCCAGCCGGCATGACAATGACGTCGCCGGCATTGATCCGGATCCGGATCCAGCCGCCCTCGCCAACCGAGAGACTGAATTCCATCCAGCCTTCGGCGCAGCCGAGGCACTCATGGGTGGTCGAGTGGAAATGGGCATATTCATAGACGCCGGGATAATCCCAGTTGTTTGACCAGCCATGGTTCCGGAAGCAGGTCTTGACGGCATCCGCACCTCCGCCGGGGATGGCGTTGCGGTGCACAAGCAGTGGAAGTCGATTGTTGGGAATCCTCCCCTGCGGTCTCGACGTGTAGATTTCAGTTGTCATCGGTTCTCCTGTGTCTCTGACATGACGATATGTGTTTTGAGGTCCCGGGGGCGGGCGGCATGGGTGTCGAAGGCGATCTGGATGTCTTCGAGGTCGTAGGCGGCACTGCTGAAGGGTGCCGTGTCAATCCGGTCGTGTCGCAGAAGGGTCAGGGCATCATGCATGTCCTCCCCCATGCCGGCGACCGAGCCCTTGAGTGAATTTTCCTCAAGGATCGTCCGCAGGATGTCCAGCTCGAGTCTTTCGTCCGGCCTCGTCAGGCCAAAGACGACCAGATGACCTCCCTTGCGCAGCAGGGAGTGTGCCTCGGCATAAAGGGAGATGTTTCCAACACTCTCGATGACGAAATCCGCCCCCCGCCCATCGGTTGCCGCCATCACGGCATCATGGAGTTCCGCTGGTGCAGCGACATGATCGGCCCCCGCGTCCCGGGCCATGGCACGACGCTCCATGCTGGTGTCGCTGGCGATGATCGGCGCTGCCCCGATCGTCCGCAAGAGCTGGACATGAAGGTTGCCGATGGGGCCGGCTCCCAGCACGACCGCCGAAGCGCCAAAGGAGATCCGGGCCTTGCGGGCCGACCGCACGACGCAGGCCAGGGGTTCGGTCAGGGCAAGGGTTGCAGCGGGCAGGTCGGGTGGGGCCGGA